>NZ_VZZR01000033.1:0-28981 GCF_009650555.1 Pseudomonas sp. EMN2 | reverse complement strand
CAATCGCGGGGCAAGCCCGCTCCCACATTCCTACAGGCGTCAGGCCTGCGCCGTACGCATCGCCGGCCTGCGGAACACGAACAGCAACCCGACCACGATCAGCCCCATGCCCAGCAGGCTGAGCGGCGCCAGGCGGTTACCGAAGATGAGGAAATCCATCACCGCGGTCACCGCCGGCACCAGGTAGAACAGGCTGGTGACATTGACCAGGTTGCCCCGCGCAATCAGCCGGTACAGCAGCAGCGTGGCCAGCAACGAGACCACCAGCCCCATCCACAGCAGCGCGCCGACGAAGCTGGCATTCCACTGCACCTGCAACGGCTGGAACGGCGCGAACAGCGCGCACAGGCCGAACCCGGCCAGGTACTGTAGCGGCAGGGTGCCCATGGGGTTGTCGGTGATGCGCTTCTGCAGGATCGAGCCGCAGGTCATGCTGGCCAGCGCCAGCAAGGCGAACAGCATCCCGAGCAACGAGACGCCGCCCAGGTTGATGCTCTGGTAGACCACCATCACCAGCCCGCCGAGCCCCAGCCCAAGGCCGAACAAACGGCTCCAGGAACGCTGCCGCTCCATCAGGACTACGGTGAGGATTGGTTGCACGCCCATCACCGTGGCCATGACGCCCGGGGTGACGTGGGTGTTCAGCGCCAGCAGGTAGAAGATCTGGTACGCGCCAAGCAGCACGCAGCCGGTACCCATGGCTCGCAGGATGCCACCCCGGCTACGCGGCCAACGCAGCCCGAGCAACGGGCCGATCAGCAGCAGACCGGCCAGTGCCAACGCCGAGCGCAGCAACAGGAAGGCGAAGGGGCTGGCCTGGGCCAGGCCGAGTTTGGAGACGATCGCCCCGCTGCTCCACAGCAGGACGAACAGGCTGGTGGTGGCCGCCGAGGCCACGGATGCTTTGTTGAAGAAATACATGTATTGCCACCTGTATGGGCAAGGAAAGCCGTACGGGCGGATCTATCGCGTATCGAGGGATAGCCGACCGTGTTCAGTAGGTTGCGTGTGTGATGGGGCTCAGCCCAGCACGACCACGCAAGGAGGCGGAGCTACGCCGCCTACGACGCCACTGACAGGTGGTGGGTAGTGACTGATCATGGCCGGCTGCTGGCTGCCACGCACGACCACGCCCGCGACAGGCGCGAGAACGTAAGCAGTGGTGGAAGGGATGGCTGGCATGAACAAGTCGTCTGCAGAAGTGAATGTTTCGGAATATATCGGTGTATTCATCGCGGGGCAAGCCCGCTCCCACGCGGGGGAACGGGCTTGCCCCTGCGGGTCAGAACAACCAGCGGTACAGTGCTACGGCCACCAGCACCGCCAGCACTGGCCGCAGCACGCGGTAAGCCTTGGGGTTGGCGCGCTTGAACTGCTTCACGCGGGAGCTGATCACATTGCTGAAACGCTTGCTCCAGGCATACGCCTGGTTGATCCCGCCCACGCGCTCGTCGTCGGTGTTCTGCGGTGCGGTGGCACGGCCGAGGAAGGCGCTGACCTTGCGGTTGATGCGGGTCATCAACGGGCTGTTGAGCGGGCGCTCGACGTCGCAGAACAGGATCACCCGAGTCATGTCGGTCTCGTTCTTCACCCAGTGCACGAAGGTCTCGTCGAACATCACGTCCTCGCCATCGCGCCAGGCGTAAGGCTGGCCGTCGACGTAGATGCGGCAATTGTCCGAGTTGGGAGTGGACAGGCCCAGGTGATAGCGCAGCGAACCGGCAAACGGGTCACGGTGCGGGTTCAGGTGGCTGCCGCCGGGCAGCAGGGCAAACATCGCACCTTTGACATTAGGAATGCTGTTGACCAGTTCGACGGTCTTGGGGCACAACGCCTCAGCCGACGGCAGCGCTTTGTCGTACCACTTGAGGTAGAACCGCTTCCAGCCCTTCTTGAAGAACGAGCCGAAACCGGCATCGTTGTCTTTTTCCGCGGCTTTGATGTAACCCTCGTCGAACAGGCGCATGGCCTCTTCGCGGATGGTTTGCCAGTTGTCCTTGAGCACGTCCAGTTCAGGGAAGCGCTGGCGGTCGAGGTACGGCTTGGAAGGCACGCCGGAGAACAGGTACATCAGGCTGTTGTACGGGGCGAACAGCGCCGAATGGTTGACGAACTGGCGCAACACCGGCAGACGCGCCTTGCCGCGCAGGTGTACGAACAGCACGCTGCCGAAAAAGACCAGCAATACACCGGCCTTGGCGACAAAGGAAAAGGTCATGCAACACTCCTTGGAGGGGAAATCTGGCCATCCCCGAATAGCCGGACATCATAACCCCCTCCGGGGGAGCTGCAAGCTCCTAGCTGTAAGCGGCAAGCTGATCTGCGTCAACTCAGGCTTTGATCTTGCCGCTTTGATCTTGCCGCTTGAAGCTTGCAACTTGCTGCTTACTGCTGGTTTTCCTGGTCGCTGAACATGTCGCTGAACAGCATGCTGGACAGGTAGCGCTCGCCGGAGTCGGGCAGGATTACGACGATGGTCTTACCCTGCATTTCCGGCTTCTCGGCCAGGCGCACCGCCGCCGCCATCGCCGCGCCACACGAGATGCCACAAAGGATGCCCTCTTCCTGCATCAGACGAATGGCCATGGCCTTGGACTCCTCCTCGGTAACCGTCTCCACCTGGTCGACGATCGACAGGTCGAGGTTCTTCGGCACGAAACCGGCGCCGATGCCCTGGATCTTGTGCGGGGTGGGCTTGAGCTCCTCGCCGGCCAGGGTCTGGCTGATCAGCGGCGAATTCACCGGCTCCACCGCCACCGACAGGATCGCCTTGCCCTGGGTGTGCTTGATGTAGCGCGACACCCCGGTGATGGTGCCACCGGTGCCGACGCCGGCCACCAGCACATCGACCGCGCCATCGGTGTCGTTCCAGATTTCCGGGCCAGTGGTTTTCTCGTGGATGGCCGGGTTGGCCGGGTTGTCGAACTGGCCCGGCAGGAAGTGCTGCGCGGGGTTAGAGGCGACGATCTCGTTGGCCTTCTCGATGGCGCCCTTCATGCCCTTGGCCTTGTCGGTCAGGACCAGCTCGGCGCCCAGCGCCTTGAGCACCTTGCGCCGCTCCAGGCTCATCGAGTCCGGCATGGTCAGGATCAGCTTGTAGCCGCGGGCGGCGGCCACGAAGGCCAGGCCGATGCCGGTATTGCCCGAGGTGGGCTCGACGATGGTCATGCCCGGCTTGAGCTTGCCGCTGCTCTCGGCGTCCCAGATCATGTTCGCGCCGATCCGGCACTTCACCGAGTAGCCAGGGTTGCGCCCTTCGGTCTTGGCCAGGATGGTCACGCCGCGCGGGGCGATGCGGTTGATCTGCACCAGCGGCGTGTTGCCGATGGAGTGGGCGTTGTCTGCGTAGATACGGCTCATGACAGGTGTCCTTGAACATGAAACAGCAGGGAAAAACATCAGGGTAAGCCTGCAACGGGGGAGCGTAAAGCCTGATCGCGCTTGCCGGGCGGCCGGTCGTGACGGACCATTCAGGGACTGAATACCGGGTCTGCGTTTGCAGGCGTCGGGGCTGGGGTTATAGTCGTCGCCAACAATCAGCGCTTGTCCGCAGCGGCCTCTTCGCGGGTAAACCCGCTCCCACAGGCAATGCAGTCGCTTGTGGGAGCGGGTTTACCCGCGAAGAGGCCCTCGAAGCCCTCAGAGGATCGGTTCATGAAGTTCGAAGGCACCCGCGACTACGTCGCCACAGACGACCTGAAACTGGCGGTCAACGCGGCCATCACCCTGGAGCGCCCGCTGCTGGTCAAGGGTGAGCCCGGCACCGGCAAGACCATGCTCGCCGAGCAACTGGCCGCCTCGTTCGGTGCGCGCCTGATCACCTGGCACATCAAGTCGACCACCAAGGCCCACCAGGGCCTCTACGAATACGACGCGGTCAGCCGCCTGCGCGACTCGCAGTTGGGCACCGACAAAGTCCACGATGTGCGCAACTACCTGAAAAAGGGCAAGTTGTGGGAAGCCTTCGAGGCCGAGGAGCGGGTGATCCTGCTGATCGACGAGATCGACAAGGCCGACATCGAGTTCCCCAACGACCTGCTGCAAGAGCTCGACAAGATGGAGTTCTACGTCTACGAGACCGACGAGACCATCAAGGCCAAGCAGCGCCCGATCATCATCATCACCTCCAACAACGAAAAAGAGCTGCCCGACGCCTTCCTGCGCCGCTGCTTCTTCCACTACATCGCCTTCCCCGACCGCGACACCCTGCAGCGCATCGTCGATGTGCACTACCCGAAGATCAGCGAGTCGCTGGTCAGCGAGGCGCTGGACGTGTTCTTCGACGTGCGCAAGGTGCCGGGCCTGAAGAAAAAGCCCTCCACCTCCGAACTGGTCGACTGGCTCAAGCTGCTGATGGCCGACAACATCGGCGAAGCAGTGCTGCGTGAACGCGACCCGACCAAGGCCATCCCGCCGCTGGCCGGGGCCCTGGTCAAGAACGAGCAGGACGTGCAACTGCTCGAGCGCCTGGCCTTCATGAGCCGGCGCGGCAACCGCTGACAGGAGCCGGGCCATGCTGCTCAACCTGTTCAATGAAATGCGCGCGGCCAAGGTGCCGGTGTCGGTGCGCGAGCTGCTCGACCTGCACCACGCCCTGCAGAAGGGTGTGGTGTTCGCCGACATGGACGCGTTCTACTACCTGGCCCGGGCCATCCTGGTGAAGGACGAGCGTCATTTCGACAAGTTCGACCGCGCGTTCGCCGCCTACTTCAAGGGCCTGGACAACCTCGACCGGCACATCGAGGCGCTGATCCCCGAAGACTGGCTGCGCAAGGAATTCGAGCGCTCGCTGAGCGACGAGGAACGCGCGCAGATCCAGTCCCTGGGGGGCCTGGACAAACTCATCGAGGAGTTCAAGAAACGCCTCGAAGAGCAAAAGGAACGCCACGCCGGCGGCAACAAGTGGATCGGCACCGGCGGCACCAGCCCGTTCGGCTCGGGCGGTTTCAACCCCGAGGGCATCCGCGTCGGCGAGGCCGGCAAGCGCCAGGGCAAGGCGGTGAAGGTATGGGACCAGCGCGAGTACAAGAACCTCGACGACCAGGTCGAGCTGGGCACCCGCAACATCAAGCTGGCGCTGCGCCGCCTGCGCAAGTTCGCCCGTGAAGGCGCCGCCGAAGAGCTGGACATCGACGGCACCATCGACCACACCGCCCGTGACGCGGGGCTGCTGAACATCCAGATGCGCCCCGAACGGCGCAACACCGTTAAGCTGCTGTTGCTGTTCGACATCGGCGGCTCGATGGATGCCCATGTGAAGGTGTGCGAAGAGCTGTTCTCGGCCTGCAAGACCGAGTTCAAGCACCTGGAGTACTACTACTTCCACAACTGCGTCTACGAGTCGGTGTGGAAGAACAACCTGCGCCGCACCTCGGAGCGTTTCGCCACCTTCGACCTGCTGCACAAGTACGGCGACGATTACAAAGTGATCTTCGTCGGCGACGCCGCCATGGCCCCCTACGAGATCACCCAGCCGGGCGGCAGCGTCGAGCACTGGAACGAAGAAGCCGGGTATGTGTGGATTCAGCGCTTCATGGAGAAGTTCAAGAAGATCATCTGGATCAACCCGTACCCCAAGCAGGCCTGGGAGTACACGGCGTCGACCCATCTGGTGCGCGACCTGATCGAGGACAAGATGTATCCGCTGACCTTGCAGGGGTTGGAAGACGGGATGCGTTACCTGTCCAAGTGATGCATTGACAGGACAGACCTCATCGCGGGGCAAGCCCGCTCCCACGCCAGACCTGCAAATGCGCGAATGGCGTGGGAGCGGGCTTGCCCCGCGATGAGGCCGGCAGCCTTACAACCAACGACCCAGGTAATCCTGCTGCTCCCGCCAAGCCTCATCCTGCACCACTGCCCTGAACCGCACCGAAGCCCCCGGCATGCACTGTGCCAATTGCGCCAGCGCCAGCGGCGTCAACGCGCCCAGCCGCGGATAGCCACCAATGGTCTGCCGGTCATTGAGCAGCACGATCGGCTGCCCGTCCGGCGGTACCTGCACCGCGCCCAGCGGGATGCCCTCGGAAATCATCGGCGCCCCCTGATAAACCAGCTGCGGCCCGAGCAGGCGGATGCCCATGCGGTCGGCGCGACTGTCCAAGGTCCAGTCGCGGTTGAACGCCTCGAACAGGCTGGTACCGCCGAAATCGCCGATCTGCGCACCCATCACCAGATCCAATACCGGCTTGTCGGCGTACGCCGGGCGCAGCTCGTGTGGCACGTGGGAGCGGCGGTGCGCCGCTGCGACTTGCCCCGCGATAGCTGCACCTGCTCGCAGCACCTCCCCCTTCAACAGCGCCCGGCCCTGGCCGTCCAGGCCACCCAAAGCCTCCCGTACTACCGTGGCACAACTGCCCAGCACCGCCTCGGCGGTGAAACCGCCGGGCGCCGCCAGATAAGCCCGCACGCCCTCGCGCGGCTGACGCAAGCTCAGACACTGCCCCTTGCCCAGCCTGAAACTGCACCAAGGCGCCACAGGCTGGTCATCGATACGCGCATCCAGATCAGCCCCGGCCAGCGCCAGCACGCAATCCTGCTCGGCGACCACGCTGAAACCGCCCAGGGCGATCTCGACCACGGCGCTGTCCAGGTCATTACCCAGCAGCCAGTTGGCCCAACGCATGGCCACCCAATCCAACGCCCCGCCCTGGGTCACCCCCAGGTGCCGCACACCGAAACGCCCGGCATCCTGCAACAGGCACAGCGCGGTGCTGGCCTCGATTCTCAACTGGCTCATGCCTGGGCCTCCAACGGGCTGTCGTCACCGCCCAGGTTGATGAATTCAGCCCGATCAACGGCCACGAATCGCACCCGATCGCCCGGCTGCAGCAGGCTGTAGCCTTCGCGCTCACGGTCGAACAAGCGCACCGGGGTGCGCCCGATCAGGTTCCAGCCGCCCGGCGATACCGCAGGGTAAGCGGCCGTCTGGCGCTCGGCGATGCCCACGCTGCCCGCCGCCACGCGCTTGCGCGGGGTGCTCAGGCGCGGGCTGGCCAGGCGCTCGTCGACCAAGCCCATGAAGCCGAAGCCGGGGGCGAAACCCAAGGCGAATACCGGATAGTCGCGACCGCTGTGCAGGCCGATCACCTCGGTTTCACTCAGCCCGCTGCGGGCGGCCAGCACTGGCAATTCTGGGCCGACGCTTGCGTGGTACCACACCGGGATCTCGTGGCGCCGCCCGGCGGTGCCGGGATCCGGCTGCAACCCTTCGAATGCTTGCACAATGCGCTGGCGCGCCTCGCTCGGCGCCAGGTCGAACTGCACCATCAGCGTGGTATAGGACGGCACCAGGTCGATCAGTTGCGCGCCGAACACCGCCCGCAGGCGCTGGCTGGCGGCGAGGATCCAGGGCATGTTGGCCTCATCGATACGCTCGAACAGGCGCACCATCAGGCTATCGAACGCCACCACCTCGATACGCGGCGTCATGGCAGCTCCAGCGCGTCGAGGGCCTGGCGGATCTGGCGCACGGCAGCCACCGAGCTGTCGTTGTCGCCATGCACGCACAGGGTGCTGGCATTAAGGCGCACGGCGCTGCCGTCATCGGCCACCAGTGCTTCACCCCGGGCCAGGCGCAATGCCTGCTCGACCACCAGCGCCGGCTCGTGGTGCACCGCGCCCGGCAGGCGCCGCGACACCAGGTGACCGCTGGCGGTGTAGGCACGGTCGGCGAAGGCTTCGAACCACAGCGGCACACCGATTTCGTCGCCCAGGGCCTGGGCGGCGCTGTTGTCAGCGGTGGCCATCAGCATCAGCGGCAGATTGCTGTCGTAGGCGGCCACGGCTTCAAGCACCGCACGCAGCTTTTGCGGGTCGGCCATCATGTCGTTGTACAGCGCTCCATGGGGCTTGATGTAGGCCACCCGGCCGCCCTGCACCTTGCAGATGCCGTCCAGCGCGCCGATCTGGTAGTGCAGCAGGTCACGGATCTCCTCGCTGCTGCAGGCCATGGAGCGGCGACCGAAGCCCACCAGGTCCGGGTAGGCCGGGTGCGCGCCAACGGTCACGCCATGCTCCAGCGCCAGGGCCACGGTACGGCGCATGATGCTCGGGTCGCCGGCGTGGTAGCCGCAGGCGATGTTGGCGCAGTCGATGTACGGCATTACCTCGGCATCCAGGCCCATGCGCCAGCTGCCGAAACTCTCGCCCATGTCGCAATTGAGTAGCAGGCGCTTCACTTGGCTGTTTCCCGTGTCGATGTTCATGCTGCCTACCTTAGCGTGCCTGCAGTTGTTTGCCGCGGGTTTCCGGCAAGCTCAGCGCCGCCAGGATCACCACGCCGTAGGACACCGCGGCGAAGGCGCCAATGCCAAGACCCAGCGGTACCTTCTGGCTGAGCAGGCCGATCAGCAGCGGGAACAATGCCGCGAAGACCTTGCCGATGTTGTAGCAGAAGCCCTGCCCCGAGCCGCGGATGCGGGTGGGGAACAGTTCGGTGAGGAAGGCGCCCATGCCGCTGAAGATGCCCGAGGCGAAGAAGCCCAACGGCAGGCCCAGCCACAGCATCACGTCATTGCTGACCGGCAGCTGGGTGTAGAGCAGCACGATGATGAACGAACCCACGGCGAACAGGATGAAGTTCTTCTTGCGCCCCAGCAGGTCGGACAGGTACGCGCTGACCACGTAGCCGATGTAGGAGCCGACGATCACCGTGGCCAGGTAGCCGCCGGTGCCGAGCACGCTCAGGCCGCGCTCGTTCTTGAGGAAAGTCGGCAGCCACGAGGTGATGGCGTAGTAACCGCCGAGCGCGCCGGTGGTCAGCAGCGAAGCGCGCACGGTAATCCAGAGCATGCCGGGGGCGAAGATCTCGTAGAAGTGCGAGGGCTCGGCAGCGCGTTCGGCGGCCTTGGCTTCGCGGTAGACCTCCGGGTCCTTGACCAGGCGGCGCACGAAGATCACGAACAGCGCCGGCAGCAGGCCGAGCAGGAACAGCGCGCGCCAGGCTTGTTCAGGTGGCAACCAGGAGAACAGCAGCGCATAGAGGATGGCGGTCAGGCCCCAGCCGATGGCCCAGCCCGACTGCACCATGCCCACCGCCTTGCCGCGGTCCTGGGCGCGGATCACCTCGCCGATCAGCACCGCGCCGGCAGTCCATTCGCCGCCAAAGCCGAAGCCCATCAGGGTGCGGGCGATCAGCAGCTGCTCGTAGTTCTGGGCGAAGCCGCAGAGGAAGGTGAAGAAAGCGAACCACAGCACCGTCAGTTGCAGGGTGCGTACCCGGCCGATGCGGTCGGAGAGGATACCGGCGATCCAGCCGCCCAGGGCCGAGGCGATCAGCGTGCTGGTGTGGATCAACCCGGCCTCGGTGGTGCTGATGCCCCAGAGCATGATCAGAGTGGGCACGACGAAACTGAGCATCTGGGTGTCCATGCCATCCAGGCCATAGCCGATCTTGCAGCTCCAGAAGGTGCGTCGTTGCTGGGAGTCGATGTCGCGGTACCAGGCGAAGGGGCCGCTCGAGGATCGGGCGGGGGCCTGCTGCTGCACGCCGGTCGGGTTCATGTATGCCTCGGCTTGTTGGTATTGTTTTACGGGCGACGTCGAGGTCGCGGCCTGACTGCCATGTTCAGAGCCAACGCCTCCAGCGTCCAACGAGAAAATCCGCCGGTCTGGAACAAGAAAAACTGATCATGAACCTTCGTTTCCTCGAAACCTTCGTCTGGGTCGCCCGGCTCAAGAGCTTTCGCCTCACCGCCGAGAAGCTGTTCACCACCCAGGCCTCGGTGTCCAGCCGCATCGCCGCGCTGGAGGCCGACCTTGGGGTGAAGCTGCTGTTGCGCGACTCGCGCGGGGTCAGCCTGACGCCCGAGGGCGGCAAGGTGCTCGAATACGCCGAGCGCATGCTCGACACCGCCAAGGCCATGAAGCAGTCGCTGGACAGCGACCGCGCCAAGACCGGGCGGATTCGCCTGGGGGTGATGGACACGGTGATCCACACCTGGATGAGCGCGCTGGTGGCGGAGCTGACCGAGCGCTACCCGCAGGTGGAGATCGAACTGGTGGCCGACACCGCGCTGAACCTGCGCGAACAGCTGCACAAGGGCTTTCTCGACGTGATCCTGCAGACCGACCTGCTGCGCGAGCCGTCGATCCGCAGCCTGGACCTGGCGCGTTATCCCATGGGCTGGATCGTTGCCGCCGGCTCCATCCACCACCGTGACTATGCGTCGCTGGCTGAACTGGGCCGCGAACGCATCGTCACCTTCTCGAAGAATTCACGGCCTCACCAGGAGGTGCTCAGCCTGTTGCAGGGTGCAGGGGCCGAGGCGCCGCGGTTGAACTGCGTGAACTCGGTGGCGGCCATCACCCGCTTGCTGCGCGATGGCTTCGGCATCGGCGCGCTGCCGCCGGCGCTGGTGGACAGCGAGTTGAGCCGGGGTGAACTGGTGCTGCTGGAGGGGTTGCAGCCACCGCCGAGTCTGGAGCTGGTGGTGGCCTGGCAGACCGGGGTGGCGCTGGTGGACGAGGTGGTGGGGGTATGCCGGCAGGTGCTGGAGCGCTATGCGCGGGATGTAGGGGGGCAGCGGATTGTGTTGGTCTGAAGGGCCCAATCGCGGGGCAAGCCCGCTCCCACGCCTTGAACTGGCAGCGTGGGAGCGGGCTTGCCCCGCGATTGGGCCGGCAAGGACTAGCGCCAGCTCTCTTTGACCACCTTGCGCCGCCCCCCCAGGATCACCCAGCCGACCACCAGCAACAGGCTCTCGACCACGAACGCCAGCACGAACCCGGCGCCAATCCCCCAGCCGATCGCCTCGGGCACCAGCAGGATCTGGTAGCTGTAGCCCTTGAGCGTCTCTTCACGCAGCGCCGGTTCCGGCTGCACCAGCACATGCCAGCTGCGGCTCACCCACGAGCCCTGCAGCGCCTGCCACTCGTGCTCCAGCAGCTGGTTGCGGATCAGCAGGCTTTCGATGCTGTTGGCATCGCTGTTGAACACCGGGTCATCGCTGCTGCGGTAATGCTGCACCAGCGCCTGCAGGTCGCCGTTGAAGAAACGCTGGGCGGTCTGGCGGAAGCCGTCGAGCGCCTGGCGCGATTCCAGCAGGTGCGCCTCGACCCGCTGGCTGTAGTCCTTGACCAGCCCGGGCACCTGGATACCGGCCAGCAGGCCGAAGGTGAACAACAGCAAACGCAGGTAGCTTCTGAACATGGAGCGTCCTTAGCTCTGGCCGTGGGCGACGCACTCACCATGGCGCCACAGGGCCCATTGGCCCGGCTCGTAGCGGTTCCAGGTCTCGTTCTCGGTCAGGGCTTCGGTGGCGATTACCGTGACCACGTCGTTGGGAGTGGTTTGCGTGTGGAAATCGACGATCAGGTCGACATCCTTCAAGCGCGCGGCGCCGAACGGGGCCCGGCGGGTGATGTGCACCAGCTTGGTGGAGCAGAAACAGAACAGCCAGTCGCCGTCACTGAGCAGGCAGTTGAACACGCCCTTGCCACGGTATTCGGCGCAGGCCTCGACCAGCACCGGCACGAGCTGCTCGACCTCGACCGGCTCGGGGAACGCCTCGCGCACGCGGTTGAGCAGGTCGCAGAAGGCCGCTTCGCTGTCGGTGTCGCCGATCGGCCGATAGAAGGTGCGTTGGCCGCTGAACTCGCCCAACTGGCCATTGTGCGCGAAGCACCAGTTGCGGCCCCACAGTTCGCGCACGAACGGATGGGTGTTGGACAGGCACACCCGGCCGACGTTGGCCTGGCGAATATGGCCGATGACCACTTCGCTCTTGATCGGGTAGCGCTGCACCAGGTTGGCCACCTCCGACTCGCTGCTCGCCGCCGGGTCCTGAAACAGGCGCAGGCCGCGCCCTTCGTAGAAACCGATGCCCCAGCCGTCGCGGTGCGGGCCGGTGCGGCCACCGCGCTGCATCAGGCCGGTGAAGCTGAAGACGATATCGGTGGGGACATTGGCACTCATGCCCAGCAGTTCGCACATGTTCGCGGCTCCTGGTTTACAGACGGGGTTCTACGCGGCCCTGGCCCGGGCCGGAACGGCGCACGGGAGCAGGGGCCGGTTCATCGCGGTAACGGTCGTTGCGGTCGGCGGCCACCGGGGCCAGGGCCGGCGCCTCGTCATCTTCCTTGGCCTGGCGCTGGGCCGCGGCCTCACGCTGGGCACGGCGCTCGCCGGCGCGTTTTTCCAGCGGCCAGCGGATCAGCACGAAGACCAGGTACAGGGCGAAGGCGATCATGCCGTACATGGCCAGGTCCGAGGCGGCGCGCCAGGCGTTGTTGCCGACCTTGAAGGCCAGGTCCAGCGCGGTGATGGCAATGGCCGGGGCGAAGCTGTCCTTGACCGGGTCGACGATGGTCGGGCTGAACAGCAGCACGGCGACGATCACCCGCAGCGGCTCGCGCAGCCAGCGCCACATCCAGCCGGTGAGCTTGCAGGCCACCAGCAGGCAACCCAGGGCGGCGACGGCGTAGAGGCCCCAGGCCAACAGATAGTCGTGTTCGGTCATGGTGTTCGTGCATGCCAGGCAAAGAGACGCCTATGATAAACACTTTTACCGGCGCAGGCGCCCCCTCTCCCATTCAGGAACCGCGCCGGCTGCTTCGCGGGTAAACCCGCTCCCACAGGGATTGCGCATTACCTGTGGGAGCGGGTTTACCCGCGAAATGGCCGGCACAGGCTGCCTTCAATCATTGAGACACCGAATGCCAATCATGCCCCCCGTCGCCCACCAGGCCCCCGGCACCGACCCCTACGCCTGGCTGCAAGACCGCGACACCCCCGAAGTACTGGCCTACCTGAACGCGGAAAACGCCTATCAGGAGGCCTGCCTGGCCGACCAGGCCAGCTTGCGCGAGCAACTGTTCGAAGAGATCAAGGGCCGTATCCTCGAGACCGACCTGTCGCTACCCTCGCCCTGGGGCCCGTACCTGTACTACACCCGCACCACCGCCGGCGACGAGTACCCGCGCCACTACCGCTGCCCGCGCCCGGCGGATGACAGCAACACGGTGGATGAAAGCCGCGAAGAACTGCTGCTCGACCCCAACGCCCTGGCCAATGGCGGCTTCCTGGCCCTCGGCGCATTCAACATCAGCCCCGACCACCGCCTGCTGGCCTACAGCCTCGACACCAGCGGCGACGAGATCTACACCCTGTACGTCAAGGACCTGGTCAACGGCGCGCTGACCACCCTGCCCTTCGACGATTGCGACGGCAGCATGACCTGGGCCAACGACAGCCAGACGCTGTTCTTCGCCGAACTGGACGACACCCACCGCCCCTGGCGCCTGCGCCGCCACACCCTCGGCGAGGCCGATGCCACCACTGTGTTCGAAGAGCCCGACGGCCGCTTCTTCCTGCACTGCTACCGCGCCAGCTCCGAACGCCAGCTGGTGCTGCTGCTCAACAGCAAGACCACCAGTGAGGCCTGGGTGCTGGACGCCGCCACGCCGCAGGCCGCGTTCACCTGCCTGGCGCCACGGGTCGAAGGCCACGAATACTTCCCCGACCACGGCCAACTCGACGGCCAGTGGCGCTGGTTCATCCGCAGCAACCAGGACGGCATCAACTTCGCCCTGTACCACGCCCCGGCCGACCAGGTACCGACCCGCGCCGACTGGCAGCTGCTGGTCGCGCACCGCGACGACATCATGCTCGAAGGCGTGAGCCTCAACGCTTCGGCCCTGAGCCTGAGCCTGCGCGAAGGTGGCCTGCCGATCATCGAGGTGCGCCCGCAAGGCTTGCCGGCCTACCGCGTGGAGCTGCCGGACGCGGCCTACAGCCTGTACGTGCAGGACAGCCTGGAGTTCGCCAGCACGCGTATCCGCCTGCGCTACGAAGCCCTCAATCGCCCGGCCCAGGTGCGCCAGCTGGAGCTGGCCACGGGTGAGCAGGCCGTGCTCAAGCAGACCCCGGTGCTGGGCGCTTTCGATGCCGACGACTATGTCAGCCAGCGCCTGTGGGCAGTGGCCAAGGACGGCACCCGCGTGCCGATCAGCCTGGTGCGCCGCCGCGCCGACCTGGGCAAGACCGTGCCGCTCTATCTCTACGGCTACGGCGCCTACGGCGAAAGCCTCGACCCCTGGTTCTCCCATGCCCGCCTGAGCCTGCTGGAGCGCGGCGTGGCCTTCGCCATCGCCCATGTGCGCGGCGGCGGCGAGCTGGGCGAGGCCTGGTACCGGGCCGGGAAGCAGGAGCACAAGCACAACAGCTTCGACGACTTCATCGCCTGCGCCGAGCACCTGATCAGCGAGGGCATCACCGCCCGCGAGCGCCTGGCCATCAGCGGCGGCAGCGCCGGCGGGCTGCTGATGGGCGCGGTGCTCAACCTGCGCCCGGAGCTGTTCCGCTGCGCCATCGCCGAAGTGCCGTTCGTCGACGTGCTCAACACCATGCTCGACCCGGAGCTGCCGCTGACCGTCACCGAGTACGACGAATGGGGCAACCCCGAAGAGCCCGAGGTCTATGAACGGATCAAGGCCTACGCGCCTTACGAGAACGTCAAGGCTCAGGCCTACCCGGCCATGCTGGTGATCGCCGGCTACAACGACAGCCGCGTGCAGTACTGGGAAGCGGCCAAGTGGGTGGCGCGCCTGCGCACGCGCAAGACCGACAGCAACCTGCTGCTGCTCAAGACCGAAATGGGCGCCGGCCACGGCGGCATGAGCGGGCGTTACCAGGGGCTGCGCGACGTGGCGCTGGAATATGCGTTCGTCTTCAATGAGCTGGGTGTGGTGTAAAACGCGTTTTTGGTTGTCATAGGGTTCGGTCACCCGACATGAAGGTGAAACGGCCCTTGTGGGAGCGGGTTCACCCGCGAAAGCGTCAGTGAAGCCACTGCAGCATTCGCGGGTAAACCCGCTCCCACAGGGATCAAGACATTCGAAGAAGAACAACACATGCCCGACCAATCCCACCTCAACGCCGAAATCCGCGACATGCTCATGGACTGCGGCCAGTTCGACACCCTGCAACCCGGCGACTACCTTGCCGCCGCCGGCTATTTCAGCCTCACCAGCATCACCGAAGGCCAGACCATTTTCAGCGAAGGCGATGCCGGCACGTTCATGTGCATCCTGCACCGCGGCGTGGTCTCGGTGCGCAAGACCGACGCCAGCGGCGCCCTGGTGGAGATCGCCACCCTGCGCAAGGGCCGTGCCTTCGGCGAAATGGCCGTGCTCGACGGTGAGCGGCGCTCGGCCACCTGCGTCGCGGCCAGCGATTGCCAATTGCTCACCCTGGGCAAGGACTCACTGGAAAAAATGCTGATGGACGCGCCGCGCATCGCCGCACGCATCATCCGCGCCCTGGCGGTGGCGTTGTCCAAGCGCTTGCGCATGCAGGACGGGCAAAGCCTGGCACGCCAGGTCTAGTTGCCCTTGCCCGGAGTTTTCGGCGGGTCCTGATTCAGCCCGGGCAATGGCTGGTCCTTCGGCGGCCCAGGCACCGGCATGGGCGGTAACAGCGGTGCACCGGGGCGGTTGGCGCCGGCCTTGGGCGGCGTGCTCGGGGTGATCTGCGGATACGGTGTAGGGGTCGCGGTGCCGGGCGCACCGGGCGCGGGCGTAAGGGGGCCGGCCTGCTGGCCGGCGGCATCGGCCATGGGGGTGGCTGCGCTCAGCAGCGCGGCGAGGATCGCATGCAACATCTGCCACCTCCTGTCGGGAACCTTGCTACAGGCTAGGCCGAACCTTGCGTTTTTGCCTGTCCGCTGACGCCACAGGCGCGCTAGACTCGACGCTATAACCGTCATTCGCCTGATCAGAAAAAAGGTAACACCATGAGCTCCACCTCCGCTGCCACCGCCCGCCTCGACCGCATCCTCGCCGACGCCAAGCGCGACAAGGAAATGGGCTACCGCGACAAGGCGCTGAAGATGTACCCCCACGTGTGCGGCCGCTGCACCCGCGAGTTTTCCGGCAAGCGCCTGTCGGAACTGACCGTGCACCACCGTGACCACAACCACGACAACAACCCCCAGGACGGCTCGAACTGGGAACTGCTGTGCCTGTACTGCCACGACAACGAGCACTCGCGCTACACCGACCAGCAGTATTTCAGCGAAGGCTCGCTGAGCTCGCCGAAAACCGCCGTGGCCACCCATAACCCGTTCGCCGGGCTGGCGAGCCTGCTGAAAAAAGACTGAACGTCGATTCCCGCCCCCACCGCGTCGGCGACCCCGTATAATCGCGCTCTTTTTTGCGAAGGGCCCGACCTCGTGGCGAACAAACGGTACAGCTGCATCGGCCTGTTCAACCCCAAATCCGCCGAGAACGTCGGTTCGGTGATGCGTGCGGCAGGCTGTTACGGGGTCAATTCGGTGTTCTACACCGGCAAGCGCTACGAGCGCGCCCGCGACTTCGTCACCGACACCAAGCGCGTGCACTACGACATTCCGCTGATCGGCATCGACGACCTGCAGCGCATCATCCCGCTGGGTTGCACGCCGGTGGCGGTGGAGCTGGTGGACGGTGCAAGGCCGCTGCCGGAGTACACCCACCCGGATCGAGCGATCTACATCTTTGGGCCTGAGGATGGCTCGCTGAGCGAGGATGTGCGGGGGTGGTGCGAAGAGACCATCTATATTCCGACCCAGGGCTGCATGAACCTGGCGGCGACGGTGAATGTGGTGCTGTATGACCGCATGGCCAAGGGCTTGAATACCCGGTCGGGGCCGAAGTTCAAGTAAGCAGGTCTGGCCCTATCGCGGGGCAAGCCCGCTCCCACGAGGTTTTCGTGGACCTCGTGGGAGCGGCGGTGCGCCGATGCGACTTGCCCCGCGATGAGGCCAGTGGCGGTGCCGAACTCCGTCAGAACAGCACCGGTACTGCTCTTTTACGAAGCGTTGATCCAGATGGTCTTGAGCTCCGTGTACTGGTCGTGGGCCCAGATGGACTTGTCGCGACCACCAAAGCCAGACTCCTTGTAACCACCGAACGGCGTGGTGACGTCACCTTCGCCGAAGCAGTTCACCGTCACCACACCCGCGCGGATCTCCCGCGACAGACGCAGCGCATTGCGCAGGCTGCCGGTGTAGGCCGAGGCGGCCAGGCCGTAGACCGTGTCGTTGGCCAGTTCGATGGCTTCGTCAATGGTCTCGAAGCTGGTCACGCTCAGCACCGGGCCAAAGATCTCCTCGACGAACAGTTTGTTGTCGCGGGCCACGCCATCGACGATGGTCGGCTGCACGAACACGCCCTGCTCGGTCTCGCCACCCTGGACAACCTTGAGTTTCTGCTCTGCGGCGTACTCCAGGTACGACTTGACCTTCTCGAAGTGCGATTTGCTGACCATCGCGCCCAGGCGGTTGTCCGGGTCCAGCGGATCACCCAGTTTCCAGTCCTTCAGGTGCTTGCCGATCAGGCTCAGCAGCTCGTCCTTGACGTCCTTGTGGACGATCAGGCGCGAGGACGCCGAGCAGTTCTCGCCCATGTTCCAGAACGCGCCGGCAGTAACGAACTGAGCCACCTCGTCCAGGTCTTCGCAGTCGTTCATGACCACGGCCGGGTTCTTGCCACCCAGCTCCAGCACGATGCGCTTGAGGTTGGACTCGGCGGCGTACTTCAGGAACAGCCGGCCAGTGTCGGTGGAGCCGGTGAAGCTGACCATCGGGATGTCCATGTGCCGGCCAATGGCCTCGCCCACTTCACGGCCACCGCCAGGCACCAGGTTGAACACACCGGCCGGGATACCGGCTTCATGGGCCAGCTCTGCCACGCGCAGGGCGCTGAGGGTGGTCTCCTTGGCCGGCTTGACCACGATCGAGCAACCGGCAGCCAGCGACGGGGCGATCTTCCAGGCCAGCATCAGCAGCGGGAAGTTCCACGGCAGCACCAGGCCGACCACGCCGATGGCTTCACGCACCACCATGGTCACGGCAGCGTTGCCGGTCGGGGCGGTGGCGTCGTAGATCTTGTCGATCAGCTCGGCATGCCAGCGGATGGTGTGGATGGTTTCCGGCACATCGACGGTCTGGCACTCGCTGACCGGCTTGCCGCTGTCCAGCGCTTCCAGCACCGCCAGCTCGTGGGCGTTGTCTTCGAGCAGTTGGGCGAACTTCTGCAGCACGTGCTTGCGGTCGTTCGGCTGCATCTTCGACCAGGTGCCCGCTTCGAACACGCGCTTGGCTGCCGCAACAGCCACATCGACGTCGTTGACATCGCAGGCGGCGACTTCAGCCAACTGCTTGCCGGTGGCCGGGTTGCTGGTGACGAAGGTGCGGCCCGAGATGGCATCGCGGAACTCACCGTCGATGAACGCCTTGGTGCGCAGTTGCAGGTCGGCGGCGATGGCCGCGTATTGATCCTTGCTCAACAAGTCAGCCATTTCAGGCACCTCCGGTGATCTGGGCAATGGTGCGCTTGAGTTCAGTGACCACCCGCGCCAGCTCTTGCTTTTCGCCAGCGTCCAGGTCGTACAGCGGCTTGCGCACGCCGCCGGTCTTCAGGCCGTTGAGGGCCACGCCGTTCTTGATCGCCTGGACGAACTTGCCACCTTCGAGGAAGTCCATCAGCGGCATCATGGCGGCCATGATCTTGCGGCCCTTGTCGAAGTTCTTCTCGATCACGCAGGCCTCGTAGAGGGCCACGTGCTCGCGCGGGATGAAGTTGGAACCTGCACAAACCCAGCTTTTCGCACCCCAGGCGAAGAACTCCAGGGCCTGGTCGTCCCAGCCGCACGACAGCTGGATGTTCGGGCGCTGGATGGCCAGGCGGTGCAGCTGGGCCATGTCGCCGGAGCTTTCCTTGATGGCGACGATGTTCTTCACGTCGGCCACGGCGTCGAAGAATTCCTCGCCCATGCTCACGCTCATGCGGCCCGGGTAGTTGTAGAGCATGATCGGCAGGCCGGCGGCGGCGTCGACCGCTTTCACATGCAGGGCGATTTCCTGCTGGGTCGGCAGCGCGTACGGCGGGGTGCCGACCAGCAGCGCATCGGCCTTGATCTCTTTGGCGTGGCTGGCGAAGGCCACCGCGTCTTCGGTGCGGATGCCACCGGTGCCGACGATCAGCGGCAGGCGGCCATTGAGCACGTCCTTGGCCTGGGCGGCCAGTTCGACGCGCTCCTGGGTGGTGTGGGCGTAGTACTCGCCGGTGGAGCCACCAATGATCACGCCGTGGATCTTCGACTCGACCAGGTATTCCAGAACATCGGCAAAGGCTGCCTTGTCGATCGAGCCGTCGGCGGCCAGGGGGGTGATTGCCGGGGTGTAGATGCCTTCGAATTTCACGATGAGGTTCTCCAGTGAACGCAAGGTTTCAGGCCGCGCCGGTCACACCCGGCGCGGTGTGACGAATCAAGCCAGCGACGCTGCCTGCTGCAGGTTCAGCGAGCGGGTTTCCGGGGCCAGGGCGTAGGACACCACCAGCCCGATCAGGGTGACGGCGGCCGCGGCATACATGGTGAAGGCGATGCCGTGGCTATCCAGCACCATGGGCACCAGCCAGGTGCCGACCGCCGCGCCGACGCGCGACAGCGAGGTACCGACGCCCACCGCGTTGGCGCGGATTTCGGTGGGGAACAGCTCGTTCGGGTAGACCAGCTGCAGCACCTGGGCACCGCCGATGAACAAGGCGTAGGCGCCGAACAGGCCGAGGATCAGCACTTCGGACCCAGCGTGGAACACCCCCAGCCCCAGCAGGGCCAGGCCCGACCAGAAAAAGCTGTGGATCAGCATGTTGCGCCGGCCCATGCTGTTGATCAGGCGCGTGGCGATGATGCAGCCGACCACGAACAGCAAGGTGATCGCCACCGAGCCGAACGAAGCCCAGTCGCCCTTGAGGTTGAGCGCGCCCAGCACCTTGGGGGCGAAGGCGTACACGGCGAACACCGGGATCACCGAGCAGGACCAGAACACGGCGACGAACATCATGCGTTTGCCATAGCCCGAGTGCAGCAGGCTGAGGAACGACAGCTTCTTCTGCTCTGGCTCCTCGGGCAGGTTGCGCAGCGAGAAACCACTGCCGTAGACGCCCTTGATCACCGCTTCGGCTTCACTGGCGCGGCCCTTGCTGAGCAGCCAGCGCGGCGACTCGGGGGTGCCCAGGCGGATCAGGAACAGCAGTGCGCCGATCAGTGCCGGGCTGGCCAGCACCAAGCGCCAGGCATCGTCACCGCCATTGCGCAGCAGGAAATCACCGAGGATGTAGGCGAACGCAGCACCGGCGAACCAGAGGATGGTCAGGGTGGCCAGGCGCGGGCCGCGGTTCTTCTTGGGCAGGAACTCCACCAGCAGCGAAGTGGCCACCGGGTACTCGATACCCACCGCAATGCCCACCACGAAGCGCAGCAGGAACAGCACCAGCCCGGACTCGACCCAGTACTGGCTGACCGAGGCCAGGATGAACAGCACCGGCCCCACGAAGAACACGCGCTTGCGGCCAAAGCGGTCGGTCAACCAACCGCCGAGGAAACCGCCAAAGAAGATCCCGATCAGCGCCGAGGCGGCGATCATGCCTTGCCAGAAACTGCTCAGGGCAAGGCCGGCGGCCATCTGCACCATGGCCACGCCAATGATGCTCAGTACATAACCGTCGACGAACGAGCCGCCGCCCGAACGCAAGGTGAGCAATTGGTGAAAGCGATTAAGCGGTACATCTTCGATAGATACATTGTTAGTTGTCATTATTTTCTCCTGCCACCATCAAACGCACCCTGAATTCCGCCCGAGCGAACCCGCGCCGCTGAAAGAAACTTCAGCACCGTGAACCCGAAGTTGCACTTCGGGCGGAAAACAGCACGCAATAGAAACCGCAGGCCGGGTCGCGATGACCCAGCAAATAAACCGTCAGTTACAACGCTTTAATTCAATTCAACTTTCTTGCCCGGCCCGGTACTGGCCCCACTTCAGGTTGAGGTTCAGGCCCAGCGACACCAAGGCCGCCGGCGGGTTGGCGCAAGGCCCTGGGGCATTGCGCACAAAGTCGATCAGTTCGTTCTTTTCACCCGCCAGCCAGTCGGCCAGCAACTTGCCGGTGGCCGTGCCGCGGGTCACGCCCAGGCCGTTGCAGCACAGGGCGCCGTATACATTGGGCGCCAGCTCGCCGAAGTAACCCATGTGGTTGCGCGACATCGCCAGTGCGCCGCCCCAGGTGTATTCGAACGGCATGCCGGACAGCATCGGGAAACGCCGCTCGAACGAATCGCGATGGCGCAAGGCAAAGCGCTCCAGGTACTTGCCGTTGGCCCGGCCGTCGGGGTTGAAACTGAAACTGTTGCGGATCAGCAGGCGGTTGTCCGGGGTGCGCCGCACCGTGGTGCCGAACGGGTCGGCGGGGATCACGCCCCAGTAAGGCTTGCCGCCCAGGCGCGCCTGTTCTTCGGCCGTCATCGGCCGGGTCAGGCTGGCATAGGTGAACACCGGCAGCATGCGGCCCTTGAGGAAGCCGAAACTCATGCCGAAGGCGTTGGTGGTCAGCACCAGCTTGTCGGTGGTGATCGAGCCGTTGGCGTGGCGCAGCACGGTCTTGTTGCCGTACTCGACCTCGGTGATCGGCGTGCGCTCGTACAGGGTGACGTTGGCCGGCAGGTTGTCGGCCAGACCCTTGACCAGCGCCGACGGCTGGATCAGCGAGGTGCCCGGGGTGAACAGGGCCTTGCGATAGAAGTGGGTGCCGATGTGCTCGGGCAGTTCGCTGGCCTCGATCATCTGGTACGGCTGGTCGAGCTTGTCCAGGCCACGGCGGTAGGCTTCGAGCACGGCAATGCCGCGGGGCTCGACGGCGGCCTGGTACTTGCCGCAGTGCTTCATCTGGCAATCGATCTGGTAGCGCTCCACCAGTTCCTTGAGATACGACTGACCACTGAGGTTGAGCTTGAGCGTCGTGCGGGCCACGCCGATGTCGCCGATGTAGTCGTCGGCGCCGATATCGTGGGGCAGATCGATGGCGAACCCGGCGTTACGCCCGGACGAGCCGAAGCCAACCTCCTGAGCCTCCAGCAGCACGATCTGCTCGTCGGGGAAGTTCAGCGCCAGCTGGCGTGCCGCGGCAAGGCCGGTGAAACCGGCACCGACCACAACCCAGCGCGCCGTGCTGTGGCCGCTGTGCGGCGCCTTGATGCGCCGCCCTTTGCTCAGGTGATACCAACCGCACGTACTGTCGTCGGCGGGCAACGAGGTGATCTTTGTCATTTCAGGAACCAGATGTTGTTTTTAGCTTCTGTTCCTCATCACGCCCGCCCTGCCGGCCTCCTGCCGGGTGATGGGGTGGCGGTGAGTTTCACGTCAAGGCCAGTGCCACTTCCATTCCCTGGGGCGCCGCGTATTCGGCCATGCGGCGACGGGACAGCTCGAAGTGCTCGCGCACCAGCTGCCCGGCGGTTTCCGGATCGCGGCGTTCGATCGCCTCGATCATCTGATCGTGTTGGGTGCAGGCCAGCTCGAGGTCGCGCTGCATGTCATCGGTGGTCGGGTGGCGGTAGAAGATCTTGCCCAGGCGGGTATGGTCGATCAGCAACCGGCGCAGGCTCGGCATCAGGTAGTCGTTGTGCGCCATCTTGCCGATTTCCAGGTGGAAGGCATCGTTGTAGAGCACGCGGTTTTCCACGTCCTGGGTTTCGATGGCCTGGCGGAACTGGGCCTGGATCGCCTTCAAACCTTCGATTTCCTGCGCGGTGGCATGGGTCGCCGCCAGCTGCGTGGTGGCGATGTAGATCAGCGGCGCGGCCAAAAAGAAGCTGTGCAGCGAGTCGTGGTTCATTGCCGCCACACGGGGGGCGCGGTTGGCCTCCAGCTCGATGTAGCCCTCGGCCGCGATCTGGCGCAGCAGTTCGCGCACCGGTGGCCGCGACAGGCCGAACTCTTCGCACATCGCCAGTTCATCGACCACCGCGCCCGGCGCCAACTCCATGCTGAGGATGCGCCGGCGCAGGGCGTCGGCGAGGACACCCTTGCGGTCGAGCGGCGCATCGCCAGTGGTGGGTTGGACATCGACGTTGGCTTTCATGGAGGCCTTTTTGCTTGTCATAGGTCTGTGTCTACAATTTGTATAATGACTATAGGGTAGCGTTAGACAATGTGTCTACAGCTTTTTCGATGAGCGGTTGAAGTGTCGAAAACACCCGTTGCGCGCTGTGGGTATTTGACCACATCCGCTGTTTACCCGCGCTGGAACGGGCCTGAATGCAGGCGCTTATCCATCGACGACAAAATCATGCCCATCAACGACGATTTTGCGCCCGGTGATCACCCACCCTCCCGCACGCAAGCCCATGAATAGCTTGGGTCGCTGAGTATTCTTGCTGAATTTTTTAAGTATACAGAAAGAATACAATGCGATTGACCGCCCTCCGATCCCGTGCGAGTCTGCTGCAAAACAGCCATCACTCCGGGTGTCAGCGCAGCGGGGGTCTTCATGAGAAGCGGCAAGAACGATCTGTACGAGGATCTGAAAAACCAGATCCTGACCATGGAGCTGGACCCCGACCAGGTGCTCGACGAACTGGGCCTGAGCGAGCGCTACGGCCTGTCGCGAACCCCGGTCCGCGAGGTGTTCCGCCGCCTGGCCGGCGAAGGCTACCTCGACATCCAGGAAAACCGTGGCGCCCGGGTGGCGCCGATGAACCACTCGACCCTGCGCAACTTCTTCCTGGTCGCGCCCATGGTCTACGCCGCCATCGGCCGCCTGGCGGTGCACAACTACAAGCCGGGCCAGCTGCGCGACCTGCGCGCCACCCAGGAGCGCTTCCGCCGTGCCAGTGCCGAGCACGACGCCCGCACCATGGTGGTGGCCAACAACCGCTTCCACGAAATCATGGGCCAGATGTCGGGCAACCCTTACCTGGAACCCAGCCTCGGCCGCCTGCTGATCGACCACGCACGCATCGGCCATACCTTCTTCCGCCCGCGCAACAGCGAGATGGAACGCCACCTGGCCCTGGCCGTGGAACACCACGACGGTTTCATCGAGGCCTTCGACCGGCATGACGAAGGCGCGGTGGTCGACCTGGTGTTCGAACACTGGGAACTGTCGCGCTGCAACATGCAGCTGTACATCGCCCCGCAAGGGCTGGTCGACGACCTGGCCAGCGGCATCGGCGGCCCCTGAGCGCTCCGGGCGGTGCCCGGCGAACAACGGACTTGGTAGTACGCACCCCTGGCGGGCTTCGGCCCGGCGGCGGAGCTGCGCAGGTGAAATTCAACAACGACAACAACACATAAGGGCCTCCAAAGCCCATACGACACCTCGAAGGAGCACCACATGAACCGCATCCGCAAGGCGCTTTGCGCACTGACCCTGGTTGGCCTCGGCCTGTGCCAGGCCCACGCCGACGACAAGGTCATCAAGATGGGCACCCTGTCCTGGGAAGACCTCACGCCCATCACCGGCATCACCAAGAAAGTCCTGGAAGACGCCGGCTACAAGGTCGAAGTGACCTCGTTCTCCGAATGGGGCATCGCCTACGCAGCACTGGGCAAGGGCGATGTGCAGATCCTCGCCTCGCAGATCGACTACGTGGCCCAGGACTACTGGAACAAGAACAAGAACCGCCTGGAGAAGATCTCGCCGGTATCCCACGGCCTGTACCAGGCCATTGCCGTGCCCAAGTACGTGACCATCGACTCGATCGAGCAGCTCAATGAAAACGCCGACAAGTTCGGCAACAAGATCGTCGGCATCGAGCCCGGTTCGGGCCTGATGAACGAAGCCGCCAACGCGGTGAAGGCCTACGACCTCAAGCTCAACCTGCTCGAAGGCAGCACCGCGGCCATGACTGCCGCGCTCAAGTCGGCCGTCGACCGTAAGGAATGGGTGGCCGTGACCCTGTGGGAGCCGTCCTGGATGGCGCAGAAATACGACATCAAGTTCCTCAAGGACCCCAAAGGCGCCTTCGCCCCACCCCAGGGCTACTACTGGGTCGGCCAGAAAGGTTTCTCTACCGCCAATCCTCAGGCCCGTGAAGTGATCGCCAGCGTCTATGTGCCCCTGGCCGACATCACCGCCATCAACGGCGCGGTGAAGGATGGCAAGACCATGGACGACGCGGTCAAGGACTGGGCCGACAAACATGCCGACCTGCTCAAGCGCTGGGAAAACATCAAAAAATACTGATTCACGCCACAGCCTTTTCGCCACTGCCGAACTTGACACAAGAACACACCAGAAGACTCTGGTTCGGGTGCACCTATGAATACTGAACATGCTGTTGAAACACTGGTCGATTGCCGCGGCGTCTGGAAGATCTTCGGCGACCGCGCGCCGGCCGCCCTGCAGGCCTACCGCGAGCGCGGCCTGAGCAAGACCCAGATCCTCCAGGAATACGGCTGCGTGGTGGGCGTCTCGGACGTCAGCCTGCAGGTCCGTCGCGGTGAGATCTTCTGCATCATGGGCCTGTCCGGCAGTGGCAAGTCCACGCTGATCCGCCTGCTCAACCGGCTCATCACCCCCACCAGCGGCGAAGTGCTGGTCAAGGGCCGGGATATCGCCAGGCTCGATGCCGCCGCCCTGCGCGACGTGCGCGCCAAACACATCGGCATGGTGTTCCAGAGCGTCGCCCTGCTGCCGCACCGCACGGTGCTGGAAAACGCCGCCTTCGGCCTTGAAGTGCAAGGCGTGGGCAAGGCCGAGCGGCATGAGGTGGCCGGCCGTGCGCTGGCCAAGGTGGGCCTGAGCGACTGGGCCAATCGCTACCCGGCAGAACTGTCCGGCGGCATGCAGCAGCGCGTCGGCCTGGCCCGGGCCATCGCCTCCGACCCGGAAGTGATCCTCATGGACGAGCCGTTCAGCGCCCTCGACCCGCTGATCCGCCGCCAGTTGCAGGACGAATTCCGCCAACTGACCAAGTCGCTGGGCAAGTCGGCGGTGTTCATCACCCACGACCTGGAGGAAGCGATCCGCATCGGCGATCGCATCGCCATCATGAAAGACGGGGTGATCATCCAGGAAGGCACCGCCGAGGACATCGTGCTCAGCCCGGCCGACGACTACGTGGCCGAGTTCGTCGCCGGCATCTCGCGCCTGCACCTGGTCAAGGCCCACTCGATCATGCAGCCGCCGCCGCGTGGCGAGAGCCTCGACCACCTGGAATGCGCCAGCCCCGACAGCGACCTGGACACCCTGATCAACCTGCTGATCCGCTCGGGGCAGGATGCCGTGGGCATCCGCGACAACGGCGTGCTGGTGGGCGTGATCAGCCAGCGCGCCCTGCTGCGCGCGGTGCAGGGCGTGCCACCGGAAACCCCGCTGCACGCGGTGCCCACTTCGCGGGAGGGCTCGGCATGAACCCCGCCGACTTTGCCACTGCCTTCGACGAAACCGTCGACAACGGCCTGATGTGGCTGTCGGACAACGCCTCGCAGCTGTTCGACGCAGTCAACGACGTGCTCAAGGCGCTGTACGAAGCGGTGCTGGCCGTGACCACCCTGGCGCCCTTCTACGTGGTCGCCGTGCTGTTCGCCCTGCTGGCCTGGCGCCTGGCCGGGCGACGCTTTGCCCTCGGCACCCTGGCCGCGCTGCTGCTGTGCGCGCTGATGGGCCTGTGGCCGCAGACCATGAGCACCCTGGCGCTGGTGTTGACCGCCACCAGCCTGGCGCTGCTGGTGGGCATCCCCTGCGGCGTGGCCGCCGGCCTGTCACCCACCCTGTACCGCATCAGCGAACCGGTGATGGACCTGATCCAGACCCTGCCGCCGTACATCTACCTGCTGCCGGCCATCGCCCTGCTCGGCTATGGCGCCGGCACCGCGCTGGTGGCCACCTTCATCGTCGCCGTGCCGCCGGTGGTGCGCCTGACCGCGCTGGGCATCCGCATGACGCCCAAGGTGTTCATCGAGCTGGGCCACGCCAGCGGCACCACCGGCTGGCAGCAGTTCGTCAAGATCCGCCTGCCGTTCGCCCTGCCGAGCATCATGACCGGCATCAACCAGAGCCTGATGATGGCCTTCGGCATGGTGGTGATCGCCGGCATCGTCGGCTCCGGCGGGCTGGGCGAGGTGATCTACACCGCCATCCGCACCCTGGACATCGCCCGTTCGATCAACGCCGCCATCGCCATCGTGGTGCTGACCCTGATCCTCGACCGCCTCGCCCAGAGCGGCACCCGCCAGGAGACCGGCCATGACACTCACTGAGCTGAACCTTTCCCCCGGCGCCTACCTGGCCCCCGTGTTCGACTGGCTCAACGCCAACCTGCACGGCCTGTTCGTCGCCATCAGCCACTTCGTCGAAACGGTGCTCGGCGCCATCGAAGCGGCGCTGCTGCTGCCGCCGGCCTGGGCACTGATCGCCATGGTGTGCGGGCTCACCGCGCTGTTCATCAGCCTGCGCAATGCGCTGCTGGCCGGCGTGCTGCTGGGCTTCTGCTGGGGCAGCGGTTTCTGGACCGCGTCGATGCAGACCATCGCCCTGGTCTCGGTAGCGGTGCTGATCGCCGTGGCCATCGCCTTCCCGCTGGGCATCCTGGCGGCGCGGGTCAAGCGCTTCGACAACGCCATCGGCCCGCTGCTGAACATCATGCAGACCGTGCCGCCCTGGGTGTACCTGATCCCGGCCGTGATCATCTTCAGCCTGGGCAAGGTGCCGGCGATCATCGCCACCATCATCTATGGCATCCCGCCGATGCTGCGCCTGACCAGCCTGGGCTTTCGCCAGGTGCCCAAGGACCTGCTCGAACTCGGCCAGGCCACCGGCGCCACGCCACGCACCATCCTGCTCAAGATCGAACTGCCCAGCGCCCTGCCCACCCTGCTGGTGGGCCTCAACCAGTGCATCCTGCTGTCGCTGGCCATGGTGGTGCTGGCCGGGCTGGTCGGTGCCGGCGGCCTGGGCGCGGAAGTGACCCGCGGCTTGACCCGCATGGAAATGGGTCTGGGCCTGCGCGCGGGGTTGGCCATCGTGGCCGTGGCGCTGCTGCTCGACCGCTTGTCCCGCGGCCTGCTGCAACGACGCCGGGGAGCCCTGCCCGCCCATTGAACCTACACGCGGCGGGCGACAGTGCCCGCCGTCTTTCAACCTGCCAGCAAGAGAAACACCCGTTGCTCCCGACACGACACTTCAGCAGCGCCCTGCAAGGGCACAACTCACGGTTCACCGGCAACGCAGTACAGCCCACCGGCCAGCAGGCCCGCGTGGGTTTTCTGCTGCTGGAGCACTTTTCCCTGCCGGCCTTTACCCAGGCCCTGGACACGCTGGTCACTGCCAACCTGATCCAGCCCGACGCCTGCGCAAGTACGACCTTCAGCCTGGATGGCAGCTCGGTCACCAGCGACCTGGGCATCGTCATCTGCCCCGCCGGGGCCATGGCCCACAGCCTGGAACAGCCGCTGGACCTGTTCGTGGTGTGTGGCGGGTTGCGTACCGCACTGACGGCAACAGCGGAACTGGCCGGCCTGCTGCAGGCCCTGGCCCGCAAAGGCGTGGCCCTGGGCGGGCTGTGGAACGGTGCCTGGTTCCTCGGCCAGGCCGGGCTGCTCGATGGCCACCGCTGCGCCGTGCACCCGGAGCATCGCGGCGCGGTGGCCGAGATCGCCCGGCACAGCCAGGTTTCGAGCGACAGTTTCGTGGTTGACCGCGACCGCCTCAGCGCCGCCAGCCCCGGCGGGGCATTCGGCATGGTGCAGGAATGGCTCGGCCGCCTGCGTGGCAGCGAGCTGGCCGAAGGGATCGGCGCGATCCTGGCTTTCGAGGCGTCACGCTACAAGCGCGCCACGCCGGCGCCGCAGGCCAACATCAGCGAGCCCCTGCGCGAGGCGATCAACCTGATGAGCGCCAACCTTGAAGAGCCGTTGAGCCAGGACCAACTGGCCGACTATGTGGGCCGCTCCAAGCGCCAGATCGGGCGGTTGTTCCAGCATCAACTGGGCACCACGCCGGTGCGCTATTACCTGGAGCTGCGGATTACCGAAAGCCGACGGCTGCTGCAGTATTCCGACCTGCCGATCCTGGATGTGGCGGTGGCCTGCGGGTTCGTCTCGGCCAGCCATTTCAGCAAGTGCTATGCGTCGTTCTTTGGCTACAGCCCATCGCGGGAGAAGCGGTTTGGCTGTGTGAAAGCGCCCAAGCGCGAAAACACTTGAAAGCATCGCGGGGC
>NZ_VZZR01000032.1:0-38051 GCF_009650555.1 Pseudomonas sp. EMN2 | reverse complement strand
GCCCGTGTTCGCGGGGCAAGCCCGCTCCCACAGGGATCGCGCTAGCTTTAGCAGTTGAGCAAGACAGTTGCTCCTACACAGAGAATGCGCGTTGAGTGGCAGAAGATGCGTCACCACTGAGCGCTGGCCGAACCCAGTTCACAGCTACCCCGCACCCATCCCATCACCGCCGTACCCACCTGCAGCGGCCCTTTGATCCGCTGCGCCGGCCCCCATGGCGTGTGCTCTATGTGCGGCTCAAGATCCGCCGCCGTCTCCGCCGCCAGCGGCAGGTCTTCTTCCACCGTCCCGCGCTCGACCAGCAGTGCCGCAGTACGCGCCAGCGACAGCCGCGCCTGGCACCCCTGGCCGCTGCGTAAACGCTCGGTCAGCGCGCGGATCGCCTGCGCCGCCATCAGGTAGCCGGTGGCATGGTCCAGCGCCTGCACCGGCAGCGGCACAGGCCGATCCGCTTGCTGCCAGCGCATGCCTTCGTGGGCAATGCCGACGCTCATCTGCACCAGGCTGTCGAAGCCGCGGCGGTCCTGCCAGGGGCCACCCCAGCCATAGGCGTTCAGGCCCACATCGATGAGGCCCGGGTTGAGCTGGCGCCGACGTTCGGCACCCAGGCCCAGCCGTTCGAGCGCATCGGCGCGGTAACCGTGGACCAGGATATCGGCCTCGCCCAGCAGGTGTTCGAACAGCTGACGACCCTTATCTGTTCGCAGATCCAGGCGCGCGCAGCGCTTGCCCAGGGTGACTTCCGCCGCCAGCGAAGGCTCATCCCAGCCGGGTGGGTCCAGGCGCAGTACCTCGGCACCGAAGGCGGCCAGCAAGCGGGTGGCAACGGGGCCGGCGATGATGCGGGTGAGGTCGAGCACCTTCATCCCGGCCAACGGCCTGGCTGTGTTGCCCTGCCAGGCCTGTGCCGGCCCGGTGAAGGCCTGGCGCAGGATCAGCGGTTGCCGGTTGACCGCCTGGCCCTGGGGATGGGCGCACCATTGCGGCCAGCTGCGCATTCGCGCCGCGCAGCCACCGGCTGCGACCACCGCGGCTTCAAGGGTATCGCCCTCCCACTTGGCCACCTCGCGGGCGACGCTGGCGCGTTCGGCATGGGTGCCGAGCACCTGCAAGGCAGCGGCTCGATGGTGCGGGGCATTGGTGTGCAGGCGGATCCAGCCGTCGCGGGTTGGGTAGTCGCCGGCGATGGCGTCCCACAACGGCGGTACTTGCCAGCCATGGGGGCGCAGGCTGGTGGCGAACCAGAATGATGCCAGGCGTCGGTCGACTCGCACTGCCGGGCAGGTGCCGGTCTGGCTTTCGAGCAGGTTGGCCAGGGCCAGGCCGCAGGCGGCAATGCTGGCGGTGGCCAGTTCGCTCACGGCGAAGGTCGAGGGCAGTGCGCCTACCCCTTGCCAGCGCACGGCGGTGGGGTCGAGGCTCAGGGACTGGGCGATGGTGTCGAGCAACGGCTGCATGCAGGGTCCTCCTTGCTGGGCCCTATTGCAGTACATCCGCCTACGCTGTGCAAACCCTTCAGCGTTGCAGTTCGCCGCAACCCGACGTGGTCGGCCGCTCCGGGCGCGACCAGATCCACAGGTTGCCCAGGGTCATGCCGGCGATGGCCAGGTAGACCGGCCAGTGGTGTTCGAGAAAGGTCAGCATCAGCCCTGCGCACAGCAGCATGCTCAGGGTCGCGCTGACCTTGGCGCGACGCTGAATCACCCGGCCATTGCGCCAGTTGTACAGGATCGGCCCGAACAACCGGTGGTTCTCCAGCCAGGCGGACAGCCGCGGCGAACTGCGGGTGGCGGCCCAGGCGGCGAGCAGGATGAATTCGGTGGTGGGCAGGCCGGGGATGACGATGGCAACCAGGCCGATCCCTAGGCTGACATAAGCCAGGATCGCGTAGAGCAGCCGGGACACTTTGGAGCGGGCGAGTCGGGTCATGGTCTCACTACAGCGGTGCGGCCGCCCGCGGGCGGCCGGGTGAAGCGTGTCAGGCCAGCGCGGCGTCGGTGGCGTAGGCATGCTTGAGCAGGTCGGTGAAGCGCTCGAAGGCGGCGACCGCGCCACGTTCGGCGGCGGCGTCTTCCTCGGGCGACAGGGCCTGGCTGTCGAGAATGCGGGTGAACTGCTTCCAGCCTTCGGCGCGGCCGCCTTCTGGCTCGCCCAGGTGACGGGCACCGAAGCTGTCGGACAGATCCAGCGCCACGGCGCGCTTGATCAGGAATGCGGCGCCCAGTTTGGAGCCTTCGGAGACGAAGATCCAGCCCAGTGCTTCACCCAGGCTCGGGTTCTGCAGGGCACCGGCGACGGGCGCCGGCACTTCGGTGTCGAGGTCGGCAAGGTCCAGGCGAGCCTGTTCAGCGCGGCAGCGCGCCGCCAGATCGGGGACGATGGCGATCAATTGCGGGTCGTTGTACAGCGCCTGCAGTTCCGACTGGAACAGGTACTGGGCGACCACGAAGCGGGCGAAACTCTCGCGGCTGTCGAACGGCTTGTGCGACTTGACCAGCGCGTCCAGCTCGGTGTGCGGGGCGTGGGTGACCTGGTTCAGGCGCTGGGAGCGCAGGGCGGCGCGTTCGGAGGAGGTGGACATCGGGGGCATCCTTGGGAAATGGGCTGTCTAGTGACAAGACGAACCAGATGATGCGTGACAGTAAAAAAACTCAGCTGGGAAGTTGAATCATTTACCGGGCTGCGAACTGGGGGAGCGGGCTTGCCCCGCGAAGGTGACACCTCGGTGCCTGGCACGGGCTATGCCCGTGTTCGCGGGTGAACCCGCTCCCACAGTGATCGCGCAGCTGTTCGAATGGCGAGCAAGTCAGTTGCTCGCACAGGCTTGCAAGGTCAAAGCGTTCGAATCAGATATCCCACACCACATTGATGGCGAAGTTGCGCCCCGGCATGGTCAGGCGGTCGAGGTTGGCCGGTTGGGTCACGCTGGCTTCGCCGATCGAGTCGTAGCCGCGCACGTCATCCCACTGCCAGTACTTCTTGTCGGTGAGGTTGTACAGGCCGGCGTTGACAGTGACGTCCTCGCTCACCTTGTAGAAGCCGGTCAGGTCCAGCACGCCGTAGCCGGGGCTGCGGAACTGCTTGCTGGTGCCGTCGGGGGCGAAGAAGGTGGTGTCGTCGACGCGATCCTTCTGCTTGACCAGGGTCCAGCTCAGCAAGCCACCGTAGTTCTGCTGCTCGTAGCCCAGGCCGAGCACGGCGGTGAGCGGGTTGACGCTGTTCAGCGGCTGGCCGTTGTCGTCGTTGCGGCCACGGGCGTAGGCCACCGAACCCTGGGTGTAAAGGCCCTGCGCGGCACCGAAGTGGTCGAGGTTCAGACGGCCCTTGAACTCGGCGCCACGGATGGTGGCGTGCTTGATGTTGTTGGCCTGGAACTTGGCGCCCAGGTTGGACGACAGGATGGCGTCTTCGTTGATGAAGTCGCGGTACTTGTTATAGAACACCGCCACGTCGAAGTTGCCGGCGTCGAAATTGCCGCGCAGGCCAGTCTCGTAGCTCTTGCTCTTTTCCGGCTCCAGGTCAGGGTTGGGCTGCACGCTGTAACCCAGGCCCGGGTTGTCGAAGCGGCCGTACATGGCCTTGGCGGTTGGGGTGCGGAAGCCCTCGGCGTACTGACCGTACCAGGTGTAGTTGTCGTTGAAGGCGTAGGTGACCCCCAGCTTGGGCGATACGCGGTGCCACTTCTTGTCCGAGTCGTCGGCATTGGCGGCACCGGTCACACTGGTGCTCTGTACGCCGCGCAGGAATTCGTCGGTGAATTTGGGCTCCATGCGGGTGTAGTCGTAGCGGGCACCCGGCAGGAAGGTCCAGTTGTTCCAGCGGATCTCGTCCTGGGCGAACAGGCTGTAGGTGTTCACGGTCGGATCGGGGAAGTCGCTGACCGGTACCTGGCCATCGCGGGCGCTGTTCTGGCCGACGGCCGTGCAGGAGCCGCCAACGTTCAGGCAGGTGCCGACGCCCTGGCGGATGCCGCTGATCTTCTCGTGCTTGAGGGTGGTGCCATAGGTCAGCAGGTGCTCGGTGGCGCCAATGCTGAAGGCTTTGTCCAATTGGGCGTCAAGGACCCACTGGCGGTCCTTGTAGGTGGTCTGGCGGTCGCGGAACACCTGGCGGCCGGCGGCGAAGTACAGCTCGTCGGTGCGCTGGTCGGTCTTGGCGATCTGGTAGTTGAGGCTCCACTTCGCGTGGTCGGCGACCAGGCTGTCGAGGCCGAACTCATGATTGATGCCGAAGCGCTCGCGGGTAACGGTGTCGTTGCCCTGGCGCATGCGGTACGAGTTGGACGCAGCGAAACCGGGAATGAACGGCCCGCCCACGGAGCTCAGGATGTTCTGGTCGCGATCATCCTTGTAGTGCTCGTAGGTCAGGCCCAGGCGGGCGTCGTCGGCGTAGTTCCAGCCCAGTTTGGCCAGCACGTTGGTGGTGCGCACATCCTCGGGGTTGGCTTCGGTACGGGCCAGGCCGCTGCCGCCGTGCTCGCCGTAGGACTCGGTCTCGTGGCCATTGCGCTGGCTCAGGTGCAGCAGGCCGTCGAAGTCGGCGTGGCGGCCTGCGACGGTGGCGGAAGTCAGCCAGCTCTCGTCGGCGGAGCTGTAGCCGGTCTTCAGGCGCGCGCCGACATCCTTGCCGGGCTTGATGATGTCTTCAGGGTCGAGGGTGAAGTAGCTGACCGCGCCGCCGATGGCATTGCTGCCGTACAGCACCGAGGCCGGGCCGCGCAGGATCTCGACGCGCTTGACGATTTCCGGGTCGACGTAGTTGCGCTGGGTCTGGGCGTAGGGGCCGTAGAAGAAGCTGTCGGGGATCGACACGCCGTCTACCTGGGTAAGGATGCGCTCACCGTCGATGCCGCGGATGTTGTAGCCGTTCAGGCCGCTGCGCTGGCCAACGCCGCCGACCGACACGCCCGGCTCGTAGCGCACCAGGTCCTTGATATCGTTGACGTTCTGCCGGTCCAGCTGCTCGCGGGTCTGCACGCTGACGGTGCTGGGCACCTGACTGACCTCCTGGGCGCTACGGGTGGCGCTGACGGTCATCTGTTGCAGGGCGATGGCACTGCCCGCCTGGCGTTCGAGCACCACGTTGGCGTTGTCGATCTTGCGATAGGCCAGGCCGGTGCCGTGCAGCAGGCGTTGCAGTGCCGCTTCCGGGGCCAGCGAGCCTTGCACCCCTGGCGAGGCCACGCCTTCGGCCAGCTCGGCGTTGAAGCCGACCTGCCAGCCGGTGACCTGGCTGAACGCATTGATCGCCGAAACCAGCGGCTGCTGGGCAATGGCGAAGCGGTAGTCGCCCATGCGCTGGCTGCTCGCCTGGGCAGGCTCCACGGCCAGGGCCGGCAGGCTACAGGCGCCGCTGGCGAGCAGGGCGAGGGTCAGCAAGGACAGCTGTCCGTGGCGGCGGGAAGGGGTGAACGGGCGGGTTGGACCTGTGGACATCGAAAGCGCTCCCTGTCGCGCGAGGGGTTATAGGCGTGGACTGTTGTCGTTATCGAACGAGAATCAGTTGCATTGGCTATAACGAGACGTGCTGCCTACAGGGGTCGCGTAAAAAAACTTGTTGGCTTAGTTGAGAATCACCACGGCAGGGTATTCATGCAGTTGCGCCGAGGTGATCTGGGCGAGGGCGCGCAGGGTTTGCAGGGGCTGGTCGAGGCGGTAGTTGCCGGTGACCGCGACCTGCTCCAGCTGCGCATTGCGGCTGATGATCCAGCCTGGGTAGTAGCGCTGCACTTCGGCGATGACCTGGCCCAGCGGGCAGTTCTCGAACACCAGGCGGCCTTCGACCCAAGCCAGCTCCTTGTTCAGGTCGACGCGCTGGCGCTGGCCAAAACCCCGGGGGCCGACGCTGATGCTGTCGCCAGCGCTCAGGCGGATGCGCTGGTCGCGGGCCCCCTGCAGATCGACGTCGCCACGCTGCACCCGCAACTGCGCTTCGCCATCCAGGTAGCGCACGGCGAAGTCGGTGTCGCGCACGTTGGCGCGCAGCGGCCCGGCCTGCACTTCCAGCGGCGGCTGGCTGCCGCCGGCGACCTGGAAGTAGGCCTCGCCCTGCAGCAAGCGGGCAACCTGGCGCCCGTCGCGCACATCGCTGGCGAAGGCCGAGTTGGTGTTGAGCAGGATTTTTGCGCCGTCGTCCAGTTGCAGGCGCTGGCGCTCGCCGACCACGGTGAGGTGGTCGGCCTGCAGGCGCACAGGCAGGTTGCCGAAGGTGAACAGCCCAACCAGCAGCACGGCGGCGGTGGCCAGCGGCTTCCAGTGGCTGCGCAGGCGCCCGCCGAGGGAGCGGCGCTGACGTTGCTGCAGTTGCTCGGCGGCCTGGCGCAGCGGCGCACCGTTCCACAGCGCTTCGGCCTCGACGTAGGCTTCGGCGTTTTCCGGCTCGGCGCCCAGCCAGTGCTCGAAGGCCTGGGTGTCCTGGTCATTGGCGCACTGCAGGCGGATCAGCCAGTCCATCGCCTCTTCGCGGGCACGGGCGCGGGCATCAGGCTCGGCAGGTGTCGGGCGAGGGGTGGGCTGATCGGTCACGAAGGATCCTTGCGGGGGCTTTTTTGCGCATGATCGGCGCAGGCCCGGCACATGGCAAGGGCTTTGCGCAGGTGCGCGGCGAGTGGTCGCGTCACTGGTGCCGAGCGGCGACGCCCATGCAGATGGCCATGATCAGTTTCAGTTCCTTCTGCACGGTGCTGGCCGAGACGTTCAGTTGCTCGGCGATTTCCAGATAGCTGGCGCCATGCAGGCGGCTCTGGATGAAGATGCGCTGCTGGCGCTCGGTCAGCTGGCCGAGGCTCGTGCTCAGGTGCTTGAGCAGTTGCTCGGCGTGGGCGGCATCCTCGCTGCTGCCGGCGGGGGCGGCGACGTTGTGCAGCACTTGCTCGGGCACGTCGTCGACCAGGGTGCGTGCCTGCACCCGGCGGGCGCGCAGGTGGTCAAGGGCGAGGTTGCGCGCGGTCTGGAACACGAAGGGTTCAAGGTGCTCGATCGGCCGCTCGCCCAGGGCACGGGTGACCCGCAGGTAGGTTTCCTGCAGCAGGTCCTCGGCGGTGCTGGGGTTGCCGACCATGCGTTGCAAGGTGCGCAGCAGGCTGAGGCGCTGGGTGAGGAAGACTGAATTGAACCGGGATTGACTCACGGGGGGACCTGGCCACTTTGGGGTTAATGATAATGCTTATCATCCATATGGCAGGTCAAGCGTTGAAATGTCACGAACAGGTAAAGATTGCGGTTTACGTGGTGCGCGGTGGGCGGTGAGCGTCCACGCCCACCGCCCATCTACTTACTTGGCGCTGAACAGCGCCAGGCAGTTGTCCAGCATGCGGTTGGAGAACGCCCACTCGTTGTCGTACCAGGCCAGCACCTTGAGCATGCGGCCGTTGGCGCGGGTGTGGTTGGCGTCGAAGATCGACGACAGCGGGTTGTGGTTGAAGTCGCACGACACCAGCGGCAGCGCGTTATAGCCCAGCACCCGCGAATGGCGGCTGGCCTCGAGGAACAGCTGGTTGACCTCTTCGGTGGTGGTTTCACGCTGCAGGTTGACCGTAAGGTCGACCAGCGACACGTTGATCACCGGTACCCTCACGGCCATGCCGGTGAGCTTGCCGGCCAGCTCCGGCAGCACCAGGCCCACCGCCTCGGCGGCGCCGGTCTTGCTCGGGATCATCGACTGGGTGGCCGAGCGCGCCCGGTACGGGTCGGCGTGGCAGACGTCTGTGAGCACCTGGTCGTTGGTGTAGGCGTGGATGGTAGTCATCAGCCCCTGCTCGATGCCGAACTCGCGGTGCAGCACTTGGGCCACTGGGGCCAGGCAGTTGGTGGTGCACGAGGCGTTGGAGATGATCTGGTGCGAGGCGCGCAGCACATCGTGGTTGACCCCGTACACCACGGTGGCGTCGGCGCCCTTGGCCGGTGCGCTGATGATTACCTTGCCGGCGCCGGCGGCCAGGTGCGCGGCGGCCTTGGCGCGCTCGGTGAACAGCCCGGTGCATTCGAACACCACGTCGATGGCCAGGGCTTTCCAGGGCAGCTCGGCGGGGTTGCGGATGGCGCTGACGGCAATACGGTCGCCGTTGACGGTGAGGCTCTCGTGGTCGGCCTCGACCTGTGCATCGAAATGGCCGTGAACGCTGTCGTACTTGAGCAGGTGGGCGTTCATCGCGCTGTCGCCCAGGTCGTTGATGGCGACGACCTGCAGGTCCTGACGGTAGCCGTGCGTGTAGAGTGCGCGCAGGACGTTGCGTCCGATGCGGCCGAATCCGTTGATGGCGATGCGTAGGGTCATGGCGTTACCTCTGGCAGTCGGGTGAAGCCTGTGGCAAAAAGGCAGCTTCACTGAAACGGTTTTGTTATTGGAATTACAAGATTATTCACTGCGTGATAGAAAACAAGCCTTTTTAGTGGCAGTATTTTGTTAAATCTACAACGAGTGGCCGGGCAGGCTGCTCCGCGAATGGGCCAGGTAGCTTTACTGCAAGCCTAGGCCGCAATCGTTTGGAGGGAAAATGCCCGTTGAAGCCGCCCTTACCGTTAGCCTGGAGTCCAGTACATGCATCCGCGCATCCTTGAGGTCACCGCACGGCTGATCGAACGCAGCCGCCCCACCCGTGAACGCTACCTTGAGCTTATCCGCGGCGCGGCCAGTGACGGACCGATGCGCGCCAGCCTGCAATGTGCCAACTTCGCCCATGGCGTGGCCGGCTGCGGTGCCGACGACAAGCAGACCTTGCGCCTGATGAACGCTGCCAACGTGGCCATCGTTTCGTCTTATAACGACATGCTTTCGGCGCACCAGCCGTACCTGCACTTCCCCGAGCAGATCAAGCAGGCCCTGCGCGAGGTCGGCTCGGTCGGCCAGTTCGCCGGTGGCGTGCCGGCCATGTGCGACGGCGTGACCCAGGGCGAGCCGGGCATGGAGCTGGCCATCGCCAGCCGCGAAGTGATCGCCATGTCCACCGCCATCGCGCTGTCCCACAACATGTTCGATGCAGCCCTGATGCTGGGCATCTGCGACAAGATCGTCCCCGGGCTGATGATGGGCGCGCTGCGCTTCGGCCACCTGCCGACCGTTTTCGTCCCCGGCGGGCCGATGGTCTCGGGCATCTCCAACAAGCAGAAGGCCGACGTGCGCCAGCGCTACGCCGAGGGCAAGGCCACGCGCGAAGAGCTGCTCGAATCGGAAATGAACAGCTACCACGGCCCAGGCACCTGCACCTTCTACGGCACCGCCAACACCAACCAGCTGGTGATGGAGGTGATGGGCATGCACCTGCCGGGCGCCTCGTTCGTCAACCCCTACACGCCGCTGCGCGATGCCCTCACCGCCGAGGCCGCGCGCCAGGTCACGCGCATGACCAAGGCCAGCGGCAGCTTCATGCCGATCGGCGAAATCGTCGATGAGAAGGCGCTGGTCAACTCGATCGTTGCGCTGCACGCCACCGGCGGTTCGACCAACCACACCCTGCACATCCCGGCCATCGCCCAGGCCGCCGGCATCCAGCTGACCTGGCAGGACATGGCCGACCTGTCCGAGGTGGTGCCGACCCTGTCCCACGTGTACCCGAACGGCAAAGCCGACATCAACCACTTCCAGGCCGCCGGCGGCATGGCCTTCCTCATCCGCGAGCTGCTCGATGCCGGGCTGCTGCACGAGGACGTCAACACCGTGGCCGGCCCGGGGCTGCGCCGCTACACCCAGGAGCCGTTCCTCGACAACGGCCAGTTGGTCTGGCGCGAAGGCCCGCAACAGAGCCTCGACGAGAGCATCCTGCGCCCGGTGGCGCGGCCGTTCTCCGCCGAGGGCGGCCTGCGGGTAATGGAAGGCAACCTGGGGCGTGGCGTGATGAAGGTCTCCGCCGTGGCCCCTGAACACCAGGTGGTGGAGGCCCCGGCGCGGGTGTTCCACGACCAGCAGTCGCTGGCCGATGCGTTCAAGGCCGGTGAGCTGGAACGCGACTTCGTGGCCGTGGTGCGCTTCCAGGGCCCGCGCTGCAACGGCATGCCCGAGCTGCACAAGCTGACGCCGTTCCTCGGCGTGCTGCAGGACCGTGGCTTCAAGGTGGCGCTGGTCACCGACGGGCGCATGTCCGGCGCTTCGGGCAAGATCCCGGCGGCCATCCATGTATGCCCGGAGGCCTTCGACGGTGGCCCGCTGGCGCGGGTGCGCGATGGTGATATCGTGCGCGTCGATGGTGTCGAAGGGACGTTGCGGATCATGGTCTCGGTCGAGGAGCTGGCCAGCCGCGAGCTGCCCGAGCCGCCCAAGGGCAATGACCTGGGCTGCGGTCGCGAGCTGTTCGGCTTCATGCGTGTGGCGTTCAGCTCGGCAGAGAAGGGCGCCAGTGCCTTCACCTCTGGCCTGGAGAATCTCAAGTGAAAGAACTGCTGGTTGGCGACATTGGTGGTACCAACGCACGTTTTGCCCTGTGGCGCGACAACCAGTTGCACGCGGTCCAGGTGCTCGCGACCGCTGACTACACCAGCCCCGAACAGGCGATCGAGGCGTACCTGGGCGAACAGGGCATCGCCCGTGGCGGACTGGAGGCGGTGTGCCTGTCGGTTGCCGGGCCGGTGGATGGCGATGAATTTCGCTTTACCAACAATCACTGGCGGCTGAGCCGCCGGGCGTTCTGCCAGACCCTGCAGGTCGAGCGGCTGCAATTGATCAACGACTTTTCCGCCATGGCGCTGGGCATGACCCGTTTGCGCGAAGGTGAATATCGAGAAGTCTGCGCGGGCCAGGCCGACCCCTCGCGCCCAGTGCTGGTGATTGGCCCTGGCACCGGGCTTGGCGTTGGTAGCCTGGTGCGGCATGGCGAGCAGTGGCTGGCGTTGCCGGGCGAGGGTGGGCATGTCGACCTGCCGGTGGGTAATGCCCGCGAAGCAGCGATTCACCAGGAGATTCAGCGGCAGATCGGCCATGTCAGTGCCGAGACGGTGCTCAGCGGGGGCGGGCTGGTGCGTTTGTACCAGGCGCTCTGCGCGCTCGATGGCGACACGCCCAGGCACAAGACCCCCGCGCAGATCACCGATGCGGCACTGGCCAACGAGCCACGGGCGCTGGCGGTGGTCGAGCAGTTCTGCCGGTTTCTCGGTCGGGTGGCGGGCAACAATGTGCTCACCTTGGGCGCGCGCGGCGGGGTCTATATCGTCGGCGGGGTGATTCCGCGTTTTGCCGAGCTGTTCCTGCGCAGTGGTTTTGCCGCAAGTTTTGCCGACAAGGGTTGCATGAGCGGGTATTTTGCCGGGGTGCCGGTGTGGCTGGTGACTGCGGAGTTTTCCGGGTTGCTGGGGGCGGGGGTGGCCTTGCAGCAAGAGCTGGGTAGCTGAAGCACAAGGCGATTGCTGTGGGAGCGGGTTTACCCGCGAATGCGGCGGCTGCCTTACCGACGCTTTCGCGGGTGAACCCGCTCCCACAGGATCCGTAAAGCAGGCAGAAGATCTGCGCATAACAAGAGGACGGACCATGATGACCACTGCCGGCAAATCGATCCTGATGGTCGACGACGACCAGGATATCCGCGAACTGCTGCAAACCTACCTCAGCCGCGCCGGCTTCCAGGTGCAGGCCGAGCCCGACGGTCAGTCCTTCCGCCGGGCACTGGACGCCAACCCCTGCGATCTGGTGATCCTCGACGTGATGCTGCCCGACGAAGACGGCTTCAGCCTGTGCCGCTGGGTACGCCAGCACCCCAGGCTGTCGCGGGTACCGATCATCATGCTCACCGCCAGCTCCGACGAGGCCGACCGGGTCATCGGCCTGGAGCTTGGCGCCGACGACTATCTGGGCAAACCCTTCAGCCCGCGTGAGCTGCAGGCGCGGATCAAGGCCCTGCTGCGCCGCGCCGACTTCGGCCAGGCCGCACCGGTCAGCGCCGTGCTGGCGTTCGACGACTGGCGCCTGGACACGGTCAGCCACCGGCTGTTCCACCGCGATGGCGAGGAGGTGATCCTCTCCGGCGCCGACTTCGCCCTGCTCAAGCTGTTCCTCGACCACCCCCAGCAGATCCTCGACCGCGACACCATCGGCAATGCCACCCGCGGGCGCGAGCCGATGCCCCTGGACCGCATCGTCGACATGGGCGTCAGCCGCTTGCGCCAGCGCCTGCGTGACACCGAAAAACCACCCCGGCTGATCCGCACCGTGCGTGGCAGCGGCTACTTGCTGGCGGCCCATGTCAGCCCGGCCTAGCGAGCGGCGCTGGCGCCTGCTGCCACGCTCCTTGCTGGGGCGCATGTTGCTGCTCACCCTGCTGGTGGTGGTACTGGCCCAGGGGCTTTCCAGCGTGATCTGGGTCGCCCAGCTGCGCGCAAGCCAGCTGCAGGGCCTGCGGGCCAGCGCCAGCAGCCTGGCTCACTCGATGAGCGCCAGTGTCAGCTACTTCCGTTCGCTGCCGGTGGCCTACCGGCCGATGGTGCTCGACCAGTTGCGCAGCATGGGCGGTACGCGCTTCTTTGTGTCGCTCAACGTCAAGCCGCTGGACATGCCGGTGCTGCCCGTCACCCCACGCAAGCAGGCGGTGATCGAGGTATTCCAGCAGGTGCTGCACGAACGCCTCGGGCAGCAGATGGACATCTCGGTGGAGTTCGTCAGCCCCGACGACCTGCGCATCTTCAACAGTGGCCTGAAGCTCGATGAGTTGCCGCGTTCGTGGGCGCATTACTCGCTGACCCTCGAACCGCTCAACCCGCCGGTGCTGGTCACCCAGATCCGCCTGGGCGAGGGCGAGTGGCTGTATATCGCCTCGTTGCTGCCCGAGCCCTACACCAGCCTCGAAGCCGAACGCCTGCCACGCCAGCAGATCGGTTTCATCGCCCTGACCACCGTCCTGTTGCTGCTGTTCATCGGCTTGCTGGTGCATTGGCAGAGCCGGCCGCTCAAGCGCCTGGCGCGGGCGGCCCGGGAGCTGTCGCTGGGCGCCGAGGTGGCACCGGTGGCCGAGGGCGGCGGCAGTGAAGTGGTGGAAGTGGGGCGGGCCTTCAACAACATGCGCGAGCGCATCAGCCGCTATCTGACCGAACGCTCGCAATTGTTCAGCGCCATCTCCCATGACCTGCGCACACCGATCACCCGCCTGCGGCTGCGGGTCGAGCTGCTGGAAGACGAGGCCTTGCAGGCCAAGTTCAGCCGTGACCTCGATGAGCTGGAGCTGCTGGTCAAGGGCGCGCTGCAATGCGTGAAGGACACCGACATTCACGAGAACATCGAGCCGATCGACCTCAACCAGGTGCTGGAGCTGCTGGCCGAGCCCTACCTGCGCGACGGCCGCATCACCCTCGAAGGCCGGGCGCTGGCGCCGTATCCGGGCAAGTCGCTGGCCCTGCGCCGCTGCATCGGCAACCTGATCGACAACGCCATCAAGTACGGCGAACGGGCGCAACTGCGCATCATCGACAGTGCCGAGAGCTTTGTGCTGCAGGTCGACGATCAGGGGCCGGGGGTGCCGGAGCAGCGTTTGGAGCAGGTGTTCGAGCCGCACTTCCGATTGGCCGGACAGCAGCAGGGATATGGGCTGGGGCTGGGGATTGCGCGCAATATCGCCCATAGCCATGGCGGTGAGGTGAGTTTGCTGAACCTGCGTGAGGGTGGCTTGCGGGTGACGCTGTATTTACCGCGCAGTATGGATTGAGGTGGGCAGGTGCTGTCGAGCGGCAAGCACCAACCTTGCCGGCTCAAGAGGCGGCAAGGTTGGTGCTTAAGGGCGGTGCTTGTAGTTCTTGGGGATCAAAGTGTGGTCCGATATTCCCGGTTCACTTCATAAAGGTTGGCGTATGCGGCCCCAAGTTCAGACTGAGTAAACAGAGGCTTGTACCTTTCTTCGAGCATGGTGTGTTCCAAGCTCAGTTCCAGCTCATTCACCTTTGCCAAGGACTTGAGGCCTTTACGCAGTTCGTTGCGCGCCGTCTCCCAGACGCGGGAAGGCTTGATCAGGCGTCTGGCTACCTCGACGGCATTGTCTTCGGCAAGCAGCGTCAGGATCGAAGCACTGATATATCCGTTCGAATGCGCAATATCCATGTTACGGCGCACCACGGCATCGAATTCTTGCCGAATGCTGTCCAGGTCGGTGGCTTCGGGGGCTGGATGTGTTTCGGGCTTGCGCATTTGCCGTTCGACCTCAGCCAGAAAATCGGGCATCAGAGGCAGCGTCGGTGCGACGTACCACGGGTCTTCTAGCCAGAGGAAGGCTTTGAACCGTTCCTGCTTCAGGGTGGCATACAAGGCAGCCACTACAGAAGGGGTCAGTTCGAATGGTGGTGGTACCGCAGACCTGTCATTGCGCTCCACGGCAAGTCTGCTGTAAGTCTCGTCCAGTGCGCCGTTGGAATAAACCTCGTCGATCCGCATCCAGTAGGGTTTCATTCGGAGGCGAGGGTAGCCTTTGCGATCCGACGGCCAGCACAGTATCCACTTGTCTCGTTCGATTTCTTCGTCATCTCGAAAGGTCATGGTCTGCTCAATGATAGAGCTGTCCACGACGTCTTCGTTGTAATCGACTTCCCCGCTAACCCCACATATGTAGACGTTGTCGGCGAAGGGCAGGAATGTCGACAGACTCTCATCTTCCCCTTCAGCCCTTATCACGCCGGTCCTCATGGCTTGCCCCCACAGTGTGTGGAGCGTCTTGAGGCGCGTACTCTTTGCTTCGACATTGGGGTAGTTCGCATTTGCCTTGTTCAGGTAGCTGTCGAACAGCTGACGAAGTTCGTCAACTGCCTGTTCCTCCGTCACAAGGTAACCGGCTTCCTCAAGCCCTTCTGCGCTCAGCCCGTTGGCAGTGAGGTTGAAGCTGCCCAGGGCTGCTGCGTCTTTGCCCAGATACAGTTTGGTGTGGAGGTTGTCTAGGAAGTGCACCCTTTCCCAACCAAGCTGGCTGACCAGTGCAGAAATTGCGAAGGGATTGGAGCCGATGGTTGGCGACAGGATGATTTCCTGCAGGTGATCGGTCGAGAGGTAGTCGCGCCAGTCTTTGCCTGCATAGGCAACCGCCACTTGCCGAGGCGCGATCTCGCGCAGCGCTTGTTTGATCCCACTTCCGTGCAGCAGTTTCATTCACATGTCCTGTGTAAGTATCAACGTTGATTGCATAGTGCCATCCTCCCATGCTGGCGTCATCCGGGTGAGCCGTTCTCAAAGGGGCCGAAGGGAATGTCTCGGACTGGTGACAATTGCACCGGCCTTTGTGACATGCCACCCAGGACGGCTGGCTAGAATCGGCTGACAACTACAAGGAAGACGCCAATGACCCGCAGCTGGCTCGATTCCCCCGCACACCACGCCTGGCTTACCACCGAAGCCTTGCGCCTGCTCGATTTCGCCAGGGCCGCACGCCTGCCCCAGGGCTTCGGCAACCTCGATGACGATGGCCGCCTGCCCCGTTGCGCCCTGGCCGAGACCATGAACACCGCGCGCATGACCCACAGCTTCGCCCTGGCACATATCCAGGGTGTCCCGGGTTGCCGCGAGCTGGTCGAGCATGGCGTCGCCGCCCTGCAAGGCCCGCTGCGCGACCAGGAGCATGGTGGCTGGTATGCACAGCCCGAAGGCCACGGCGACACCGGCAAGGCCGCCTACCTGCACGCCTTCGTCGCCCTGGCCGCAAGTTCCGCCGTGGTGGCGGGCGTCAGCCAGGCCCAGGCACTGCTGGACGCTGCGGTCCAGGTCATCGAGCAGCGCTTCTGGTGCGAGGAGGAGGGCGCCCTGCGCGAGTCGTTCTCCCGCGACTGGCAGCAGGCAGAAGCCTACCGCGGCGCCAACAGCAACATGCATGGCGTCGAGGCGTTTCTCGCCCTGGCCGACGTGACCGGCGACAGGCTGTGGCTGCACCGCGCCCTGCGCATGGTCGAGCGCCTGATCCTTGCCCAGGCTGCCAGCGACGGTTTGCGTGTCACCGAGCATTTCGACGGGCACTGGCAGGCACTGCCCGACTACAACCGTGACAACCCCGCCGACGGCTTCCGTCCCTACGGCACCACGCCCGGCCATGCCTTCGAGTGGGCACGGCTGGTGCTGCACCTGGAGGCGGCCCTGCAACGGGCGCAACTGCCTGCGCCCGAGGCCTTGCTGACGGCCGCCAGGGGCCTGTTCGACAGTGCCTGTCGCCATGCCTGGCAAGCCGACGGTGCCCCGGGCCTGGTCTACACCCTGGATTGGCGCGACCGCCCGCTGGTGCGTGAGCGCCTGCACTGGGTGCATGCCGAGGCCTGCGCCACCGCTGCCGCCTTGCTGCGGCGCACTGGCGAGCCGCGCTACGAGCAGTGGTACCGCTGCTTCTGGGACTTCATCGCCACGCATTTCATCGACCGCGTACACGGCAGCTGGCACCACGAACTGGACCCGACCAACCAGCCCAGCGCGCGCATCTGGGGCGGCAAGCCTGATCTCTACCACGCCTTGCAGGCACTGCTGCTGCCGCGCTTGCCTCTGGCGCCGAGCCTGGCCACTGCGCTGGCTTTGTAACCAAACGCTGACATTCGCGCATCCGTTCGTTACCTGGCGCCGGGTGCGAGGTCCTTACACTCACTGCAAAGCAAGCGACAGTCTTGTCACGCATAACAACAAGAAAGGTATTCCCCCATGCATTCGACGCTTCGTCTCGCCGCCGCGATTTCGTTCGCTTCCCTGTACGCCCTCAATGCCCATGCCGCCGATGCCAAAGGCAGCGTGGAAGTTGTCCATTGGTGGACTTCCGGCGGTGAAAAAGCCGCCGTGGATGTGCTCAAGGCCCAGGTCGAAAAAGACGGTTTCACCTGGAAGGACGGTGCGGTTGCCGGTGGCGGCGGTGCCACCGCGATGACCGTGCTCAAGAGCCGCGCAGTGGCCGGCAACCCGCCCGGCGTGGCGCAGATCAAGGGGCCGGATATCCAGGATTGGGCGTCCACGGGATTGCTCGATGCCGATGTGTTGAAGGACGTGGCCAAGCAAGAGAAGTGGGACAGCCTGCTTGACAAGAAAGTCGCCGACACCGTGAAGTACGATGGTGACTACGTGGCCGTGCCGGTGAACATCCACCGCATCAACTGGCTGTGGATCAACCCCGAGGTGTTCAAGAAGGCCGGGATCGACAAGGCGCCGACCACCCTCGATGAGTTCTACGTAGCCGGCGACAAGCTCAAGGCCGCCGGTTTCATTCCGCTTGCCCACGGTGGCCAGCCCTGGCAGGACAGCACCGTGTTCGAAAGCGTGGTGCTCTCGGTGATGGGCGTGGAAGGCTACAAGAAGGCCCTGGTCGACCTCGATGAAAAAGCCCTGACCGGCCCCGAGATGGTCAAGGCGCTGACCGAACTGAAGAAGGTCGCCACCTACATGGACCCCGACGGCAAGGGCCAGGACTGGAACCTGGAAGCCGCCAAGGTGATCAACGGCAAGGCCGGCATGCAGATCATGGGGGACTGGGCCAAGAGCGAGTGGACCCTGGCCAAGAAAACCGCCGGCAAGGACTACCAGTGCGTGGCGTTCCCCGGCACCGACAAGGCCTTCCTCTACAACATCGACTCGCTGGTGGTGTTCAAGCAGAAGGACGCCGGCACCGCGGCGGGCCAGCAGGACATCGCCCGCAAGGTGCTGGGCGAGGACTTCCAGAAGGTATTCAGCACCAACAAGGGCTCTATCCCGGTGCGTAACGACATGCTCGCCGACATGGGCAAGTACGGCTTCGACGCCTGCGCCCAGACCTCCGCCAAGGACTTCCTGGCCGACGCCAAGAGCGGCGGCCTGCAGCCGAGCATGGCGCACAACATGGCCACCACGCTGGCCGTGCAGGGGGCGTTCTTCGATGTGGTGACCAACTACATCAATGACACCAAGGCTGACCCGGCGGATGCGGCGAAGAAGCTCTACGCCGCAGTCAAAGCCGCCCAATAGCCAACGCCGAGGCTGGCGAGATCCCTGTGGGAGCGGGTTTACCCGCGAACACCGGCATAGCCGGTGCCAGACACCGCAGTGTCTGCTTCGCGGGTAAACCCGCTCCCACAGGTGATGTTTTTACCCTTCTTCAGGTGTGAAATCATGACCACAACAACCGCCCGCCTGCGGGCCTCACCCCTGGACGCGCTTCAGCGCTGGCTGCCAAAACTGGTGCTGGCGCCGAGCATGTTCATCATCCTGGTGGGGTTCTACGGCTACATCCTGTGGACCTTCGTCCTCTCGTTCACCACCTCGACCTTTTTGCCCACCTACAAATGGGCCGGGCTTGCGCAATACGCGCGGCTGTTCGACAACGACCGCTGGTGGATGGCGAGCAAGAACCTGCTGCTGTTCGGCGGTTTGTTCATCGCCATCACCCTGGCCATCGGCGTGTTGCTTGCCGTGCTGCTGGACCAGCGCATCCGCCGCGAGGGCTTCATCCGCACGATCTACCTGTACCCCATGGCGCTGTCGATGATCGTCACCGGCACCGCCTGGAAATGGCTGCTCAACCCCGGCATGGGCCTGGACAAGCTGCTGCGCGACTGGGGTTGGGAGGGCTTTCGCCTGGACTGGCTGATCGACCCGGACCGGGTGGTCTACTGCCTGGTGATCGCCGCGGTGTGGCAGGCCTCGGGCTTCATCATGGCGATGTTCCTCGCCGGCCTGCGCGGGGTCGATCAGTCGATCATCCGCGCCGCGCAACTGGATGGCGCCAGCCTGCCGCGCATCTACTGGACCGTGGTGCTGCCCAGCCTGCGCCCGGTGTTCTTCAGTTCGCTGATGATCCTGGCGCACATCGCCATCAAGAGCTTCGACCTGGTCGCGGCCATGACCGCCGGCGGCCCCGGCTACTCCTCCGACCTGCCGGCGATGTTCATGTACGCCTTCACCTTCAGCCGCGGGCAGATGGGCATGGGCTCGGCCAGTGCGATCCTGATGCTCGGCGCCATCCTGGCGATCATCGTCCCCTATCTGTACTCGGAGCTGCGGGGTAAACGCCATGACTAGCCGCCTCGACAAACCCGCATTGAGCTTCAGCCGCATCGCCATCCACGCCGTGCTGCTGCTTGCCGTGCTGCTGTACCTGGTACCGCTGGTGGTGATGCTGTTGACCAGCTTCAAGACCCCCGAAGACATCAGCACCGGCAACCTGCTGAGCTGGCCAACGGCATTCACCGGCATCGGCTGGGCCAAGGCCTGGGCCACGGTCAACGGCTACTTCGTCAACTCGGTGCTGATCACCGTGCCGGCGGTGCTGATCTCCACCACCATCGGCGCGCTCAACGGCTACGTGCTGTCGATGTGGCGCTTCCGTGGCTCGCAGCTGTTCTTCGGCTTGCTGCTGTTTGGCTGCTTCCTGCCGTTCCAGACGGTGCTGCTGCCGGCCTCGTTCACCCTCGGCAAGCTCGGCCTGGCCAGCACCACCAGTGGCCTGGTGCTGGTGCACGTGGTGTACGGGCTGGCCTTCACCACGCTGTTCTTTCGCAACTACTACGTGAGCATCCCCGATGCACTGGTCAAGGCTGCGCGCCTGGATGGCGCCGGGTTCTTCACCATCTTCGGGCGGATCATTCTGCCGATGTCGACGCCGATCATCATGGTCTGCCTGATCTGGCAGTTCACCCAGATCTGGAACGACTTCCTGTTCGGCGTGGTGTTCTCCAGCGGCGACTCGCAGCCGATCACCGTGGCCCTCAACAACCTGGTCAACACCAGCACCGGGGCCAAGGAATACAACGTCGACATGGCCGCGGCGATGATCGCCGGGCTGCCGACGTTGTTGGTGTACGTGATTGCGGGCAAGTATTTCGTGCGCGGGCTGACCGCCGGCGCGGTAAAGGGGTAAGTCATGGCAACGCTCGAACTACGCAACGTGAACAAGACCTACGGCACCGGTTTGCCGGACACGCTCAAGGACATCCAGCTGGCGATCAAGGACGGCGAGTTCCTGATCCTGGTCGGCCCCTCGGGCTGCGGCAAGTCCACTTTGATGAACTGCATCGCCGGCCTTGAGAACATCAGTGGCGGTGCGATCCTGATCGACGATGAAGACGTCAGCGGCATGAGCCCGAAGGATCGCGACATCGCCATGGTGTTCCAGTCCTACGCGCTGTACCCGACCATGAACGTGCGCGACAACATCGCGTTCGGCCTGAAGATCCGCAAGCTGCCCCAGGCGGCCATCGACGAGGAAGTGGCGCGGGTCGCCAAGCTGCTGCAGATCGAGCACCTGCTGGGCCGCAAGCCCGGCCAGCTGTCCGGCGGCCAGCAGCAGCGCGTGGCCATGGGCCGGGCCCTGGCGCGGCGGCCGAAGATCTACCTGTTCGACGAGCCGCTGTCGAACCTCGACGCCAAGCTGCGGGTAGAGATGCGCACCGAGATCAAGTTGATGCATCAGCGCCTGAAGACCACCACGGTGTACGTCACCCACGACCAGATCGAGGCCATGACCCTGGGCGACAAGGTGGCGGTGATGAAGGACGGCCTGATCCAGCAGTTCGGCACGCCGCAGCAGATCTACAACGATCCGGCCAACCTGTTCGTCGCCAGCTTCATCGGTTCGCCGCCGATGAACTTCATCCCGGTGCGCCTGACCCGCCAGGACGGCCGGGTGCTGGCGCTGCTCGACAGCGGCCAGGCGCGCTGCGAACTGCCGCTGGGGGTGGATGCCGATGCGCTGGACGGGCGCGAGGTGATCCTGGGTGTGCGCCCGGAGCAGATTTCGCTGGGGGGCACGGAGGGTAACGGCCTGCCGGGTATCCGCGCCGAAGTGCAGGTGACCGAGCCCACCGGGCCGGACCTGCTGGTGTTCGTCACCCTCAACCAGACCAAGGTCTGCTGCCGCCTGGCGCCGGATGTGGCGTGTCGGGTGGGCGACAGCCTGAACCTGCAGTTCGACCCGGCGCGGGTGCTGCTGTTCGATGCTGCCAGTGGTGAGCGGCTGGACTTGGCCGCTACCGCGGTGAAAGACAACGTGGCCCGCTTCAAGGGGCGTTGATGTGGGAGCGGGCTTGCCCCGCGATAGCGATGGTTGGGCTGAAATCGCATCGCGGGGCAAGCCCGCTCCCACGGCCTGCAAGGGCTCGACCGTTAAACCGTTCTGTTAATAACAAGAAAAGAGGACGCAAAGGGATGGAACAGCGCAATCGCATCAGGACATTGGGCTCGCTGGCACTGCTGGCCATGGTCGGCAGCAGCGGGGCCCAGGCTGCCGAGGCTTTCTCGTCGGAATCGAAATGGATGACCGGCGACTGGGGCGGCACCCGCACCGAGCTGCTGGACAAGGGCTACGACTTCACCCTCGATTACGTCGGCGAGGTGGCCGGCAACCTGCACGGTGGCTACAACGACGACAAGACCGCGCGCTACAGCGACCAGTTCGCCCTCGGCGCGCACCTGGACCTGGAGAAGATCTTCGGCTGGCACGATGCCGAGTTCAAGCTGGCGATCACCGAACGCAGTGGCCGCAACCTGTCCAACGACCGCATCAGCGACCCGCGCGCCGGGCAGTTCAGCTCGGTGCAGGAAGTCTGGGGGCGCGGCCAGACCTGGCGGCTGACGCAGATGTGGGTCAAGCAGAAGTACTTCGACGGCGCGCTGGATGTGAAAGTCGGCCGCTTCGGCGAAGGCGAGGACTTCAACAGCTTCCCCTGCGACTTCCAGAACCTGGCGTTCTGCGGCTCGCAGGTGGGCAACTGGGTGGGTGGCATCTGGTACAACTGGCCGGTCAGCCAGTGGGCCCTGCGGGTGAAATACAACATCACCCCGGAATTCTTCGTCCAGGTCGGTGCCTACGAGCAGAACCCTTCGAACCTGGAGACCGGCAACGGCTTCAAGCTCAGCGGCAGCGGCACCAAGGGCGCGATCCTGCCGGTGGAAGCGGTGTGGTCGCCCAAGGTCAACGGCCTGCCGGGCGAGTACCGCCTGGGCTACTACTACAGCACCGCCAAGGCCGACGATGTGTATGACGACATCAACGGCAACCCGCAGGCCTTGACCGGGCAGGACTTCAAGTCGCACTCCAGCAAGCATGGCTGGTGGGTGGTGGCGCAGCAGCAGGTGACTGCCCACGCCAGCGATGCCAGCCGTGGCCTGAGCCTGTTCGCCAACTTCACCGTGCACGACAAGGCCACCAACGTGGTCGACAACTACCAGCAGGTCGGCCTGGTCTACAAAGGCGCCTTCGATGCCCGGCCCAAGGACGATATCGGTTTCGGCGTGGCGCGTATCCATGTCAACGACGACGTGAAGAAGCGCGCCGAGCTGCTCAACGCCCAGTCCGGCATTACCGATTACGACAATCCAGGCTTCGTGCCGCTGCAACGCACCGAGTACAACGCCGAGCTCTACTACGGCTTCCACGTCACCAATTGGCTGACCGTGCGGCCGAACCTGCAGTACATCAAGAGCCCGGGTGCGGTGGACGAGGTGGACAACGCGCTGGTCGCTGGGTTGAAGATTCAGTCGTCATTCTGAGACGAATTGTTGTAAATTTACGCCATCCATTTTCGGCCTTCCGCTAACCACTGGTCTGCAGTGGTTGGCGGGTACGGGTCGAGACAGCGCTATCTCGAACAACAAAAGAGCTTGGAACCATGGCAGAACATCCGCTACATCGCTTCTTCACCTCGCAACGGCCGAGGCCGACCTTCGAGTGGGAGCGTTACCAGCAGCGCGATGTGCTGATCATCGACCACCCTCGCTGCCAGGCGGTGTTCAGCCGCCAGGGCGGGCAATTGCTGCACTTCCAGCCCACCGGTGAAAAGCCCTGGCTGTGGTGCGCCGAGCAGTGGCCGCAGGTTGGCGCCATCCGCGGTGGCGTGCCGGTGTGCTGGCCCTGGTATGGCCGCCATCCCAGCGAGGACCTGTGGCCGGCCCATGGCTGGGCGCGGCTGCTGGACTGGAAGCTGGTGGACAGCCGTGAGGACGAGCAGGGCGTGACCCTGAAGTGGCGCCTGGACCTGTGCGACTGGCAGGTCGACCTGCATGCGCGCCTGGGCGCCAGCATGGAATTGAGCCTGAGTACCGAGCACCAGGACAGCGAACCCTGCCAGTTGAGCCATGCGCTGCTGGCTTACTGGCGGATCAGTGACGTGTCGAAGATAGCGCTGTCTGGGCTTGAGGATATCGAAGGCTACGACCGCCTCAACCGCCAGGCTTGCCGCGAAGACGGCGCGTTGAAGCTCAAGGGCGGTTGCCAGAAGGTCTACCCCGGCACGCCCAAGGTGCAGTTGCAGGACCCGGCCTGGCAGCGCGAGCTGTGCATCGACACCGGTGACAGTGACGACACCGTGGTCTGGCACCCGGGCAACCGCCCGCTGATGGGTGTGAGCGGGCGCGAGTGCCAGGGTTTCGTCTGCGTCGAGGCGGCCAGTGGCAGCGACGAGGGCCTGAGCCTGAGGCCGGGTGAACGTGCGCACCTGCGGCTGCAGGCGCACCGCCTCAGCTGAGGTCGTCGTCCTCGATCGGGTAGCGGCTGGCGTTGAGGCTTTCCTTGATCTTGCGCAGGTGCGGCTGGAAGTCCACGCCGCGGCGCAGGGTCATGCCGGTGGCGAGCACGTCGAGCACGGTGAGCTGGATGATCCGCGAGGTCATCGGCATGTAGATGTCGGTGTCCTCCGGCAACGGGATGTGCAGGCTCAGGCTGCAGGCCTGGGCCAGTGGCGAGCCGGCGGCGGTCAGGCCGAGCACCGAGGCGCCGTTTTCCCGCGCCACGCGCGCCACCTCGACCAGCTCACGGGTGCGCCCGGTGTAGGAGATGATCACGAACAGGTCGCCGGTGTGGGCCACCGAGGCCAGCATGCGCTGCATCAGCACATCGGCATGGGCCGACACGGCAAGGTTGAAGCGGAAGAACTTGTGTTGCGCATCGAGGGCCACCGGGGCGGAGGCGCCGAGGCCGAAGAAGTGGATCTGCCGGGCCTGGATCATCATGTCCACGGCGCGGCTGACCTGCTGTGGGTCGAGTTGCTGGCAGGCGCTGTCGAGCGAGGCGATGGCGCTGCCGAAGATTTTCTGGGTGTAGGCCGCCGGATCGTCGTCGGCCTCCACAGCGCGGCTGACGTAGGCCGCGCCGCTGGCCAGGCTCTGCGCCAGTTGCAGCTTGAGCTCGGGGTAGCCGTTGACGCCGAACGAGCGGCAGAAGCGGTTGACGGTCGGTTCGCTGACCGAGGCCGCCTGGGCCAGCGCGGCGATGCTGAAGCGGGTGGCTTGTTGCGGGTTGAGCAGGATGACTTCGGCGACTTTGCGTTCGGCCTTGTTCAACTCGTCCAGGCGGCCCTGGATCTGTTCCAGGAGGTTACGCACGCGGTCCATGGGGTGTCCTTGGTCGGCTCTAGGTGACAGCCGGCTGGCGGGGCAGCAGGCTTTTTGCAGTGTTGTGTATCCTACTGGCGGTGAGATTGTCACACCACTGGGTTGTAATAGATGTAGATAATGTTGTGGTTTTTACTACATTAGGCCTTGAAAACCCGCTTTGAAAGCGGTATTCCTAGCTCAACTTTAATAAAAGAACCAACATCATGGCTGCGATCAGTGTCGAACCTTGCACCTTTGCCCTGTTTGGCGCCTTGGGCGACCTGGCATTGCGCAAGCTGTTTCCCGCGCTCTACCAGCTCGACCGTGCCAACCTGCTGCACCCGGACACCCGGCTGCTGGCCCTGGCCCGTGAGCCGGGCACCACGCAGGAGCACCTGGGCACCATCGAGGCGCACCTGCGTCGCCACGTCCCCGACGCGGACATCGACGCCGTTGCCCTGGGTCGTTTCCTCGAACGCCTGAACTACCTGCACGTGGACTTCGTCCAGCCCGAGGATTACCAGGCCCTGGTCGAGCACGCGCCAGCCGAGCTGCCACTGATCGCCTACTTCGCCACGGCCGCCGCCGTCTATGGGGCGATCTGCGAGAACCTCGACAAGGCCGGCCTGGCGCCGCGCACCCGGGTGGTGCTGGAAAAACCCATCGGCCACGACCTGGAGTCGTCGCGCCGGGTCAACGACGCCGTGGCGCGCTACTTCCCGGAAAACCGCGTCTATCGCATCGACCACTACCTGGGCAAAGAGACGGTGCAGAACCTGATCGCCCTGCGCTTTGCCAACAGCCTGTTCGAAACCCAGTGGAACCAGAATTCCATCTCCCACGTGGAAATCACCGTCGCCGAAAAGGTCGGTATCGAAGGCCGCTGGGGCTACTTCGACAAGGCCGGCCAGCTGCGCGACATGATCCAGAACCACCTGTTGCAGCTGCTTTGCCTGATCGCCATGGACCCGCCCAGCGACCTTTCCGCCGACAGCATCCGCGACGAGAAGGTCAAGGTGCTCAAGGCCCTGGCGCCGATCACCGGCGAGGGCCTGAGCACTCGCGTGGTGCGTGGCCAGTACATCGCCGGCTACAGCGACGGCAAGCCGGTGCCGGGGTACCTGGAAGAAGACAACGCCAACGCCCAGAGCGACACCGAAACCTTCGTCGCCCTGCGCGCCGACATCCGCAACTGGCGCTGGTCGGGCGTGCCGTTCTACCTGCGCACCGGCAAGCGCATGCCCGGCAAGCTGTCGCAGATCGTCATCCACTTCAAAGAGACGCCGCACTACATCTTTGCCCCGGAACAGCGCTTGCAGATCGGCAACAAGCTGATCATCCGCCTGCAGCCGGACGAAGGCATCTCGCTGCGGGTAATGACCAAGGAGCAGGGCCTGGACAAGGGCATGCAGCTGCGCAGTGGGCCGCTGCAACTGAATTTCTCCGACACCTGGCGCAGCGCACGGATTCCTGATGCCTACGAGCGCTTGCTGCTGGAAGTGATGCGCGGCAACCAGAACCTGTTCGTGCGCAAGGACGAAATCGAATACGCCTGGAAATGGTGCGACCAACTGATCGCCGGCTGGAAGACCAGCGGCGATGCCCCCAAACCCTATGCGGCCGGTTCCTGGGGGCCCATGAGCTCGATTGCACTGATCACACGTGATGGGAGGGCCTGGTATGGCGATATCTGAACTGCAACTGCCGGCGAGCGTGAAGGCGCATGCGCTGGCCGATTCCAACACCCTGGCGGCGACCCTGGCCCATGACGTGGCCGAACGCCTGCGCCAAGCCATCGCCAGCAAGGGCCAGGCCTGTGTGGTGCTGTCCGGCGGGCGCAGCCCGGTGCCGTTCCTCGAGCAGCTGGCGGCTCAAGTGCTGGACTGGTCGAAGGTGACCGTGAGCCTGGCCGACGAGCGCTGGGTGCCGGTGGAGCATGCCGACAGCAACGCCGGCTTGCTGGGCCGTCACCTGCTCAAGGGCGCGGCGGCCCAGGCACGCTTCATCGGCCTCTACCAGGCTGCCGCCAACCTGGAAGCCGCTGCCGAGCAGGCCGACCAGGTACTGGCCGACTTGCCGCCGATCGATGTACTGGTGCTGGGCATGGGCGACGATGGCCACACCGCCTCGCTGTTCCCGGCCAGCCCCAACCTGCGCCAGGGCCTGGCCAAGGTGGGTGAGCGCCGCTGCCTGCCGATGCTGGCGCCCAGCGTGCCGCACCAGCGCCTGAGCATGACCCGCGCGCTGCTGGCCAGCGCCGCTTTCACCGCCTTGTCCGTGCAAGGGGCAGGCAAGCTCGCTACCCTGCGCGCCGCACTGGCGGGCAACGACCTTACCGAAATGCCGATTCGCGCTTTTCTTCACGACCCCCTGAGCATCTACTGGTGCCCATGAGCCAAGGATCCACAGTCATGACCACCCTCGAACGCCCACAGCCTTTGCTCTCGATGGCCGAGAAAGCCGAACGCATCGACGCGATCTGCGCCAAGGCGCGCATCCTGCCGGTGATCACCATCGCCCGCGAGCAAGACATCCTGCCGCTGGCCGACGCCCTGGCCGCCGGTGGCATCCGTACCTTGGAAGTGACCCTGCGCTCGGCGCTGGGCCTGAAGGCCATCCAGGTACTGCGTGAGCAGCGCCCGGAGCTGTGTGTCGGTGCCGGTACCGTGCTCGACCGCAGCATGTTCGCCGCGGTCGAGGCCGCAGGCGCGCAGTTCGTCGTCACCCCGGGCATCACCCAGGACATTCTCGAGGCCGGCGTTGAGAGCGACATCCCGCTGCTGCCCGGCATCAGCACGCCGTCCGAGATCATGATGGGCTACGCCCTGGGTTACCGGCGCTTCAAGCTGTTCCCGGCCGAGATCAGCGGCGGCGTGGCGGCGATCAAGGCATTCGGTGGCCCGTTCGGTGACATCCGCTTCTGCCCCACGGGCGGGGTGAACCCGGCCAACGTGCGCAACTACATGGCACTGCCCAATGTGATGTGCGTGGGCGGCACCTGGATGCTCGACAGCAGCTGGATCAAGAACGGCGACTGGGCCCGTATCGAGGCGTGCAGCGCCGAGGCGATGGCGCTGCTGGACTGACCGATTTCGTTGTGTGCTACACGGCTTGTGGGGCGCTTGGTCGGCGCCCCTTTTTTTTGCCTGGGCCCAATCGCGGGGCAAGCCCGCTCCCACGGATACACCACTAGCAGCGTGGGAGCGGGCTTGCCCCGCGATGTTTCGCCTGTCAGAAACTGCCAGTGGTGCGGAACCCACCGCCGCCGGAGCTGCGACTGGACGAGAAGCCACCGCCGCCGGAGCTGCCGCTGGTACGAAAGCCATCGCTGCTTGAACCGCCGGACGATCTGCCCGTGCTGTGCGTGTTGTTGCCGCGATGCCTTGGGGCAACATACTCGCGGCCTTCATCGAGACGTTTTTCCACGGCTTGCTGGTCGAGCAGGCCGCTCATGTAGTCGGCAAGCACCTGCTCGATCGGCGGGCTCAACTGGTACTCGTGGCGCGGATCGCTGAAATGATCGTTGCGCAGTGCGTATTCCAGAGCCTTGGCGCGGTCGTAAAGGCGACGCTTGCCCAGTGCTTGGTCCTGCAGGCCGTGCAGACGTTGCTGGATTTCCCGCAGGCGGGCATGCAGCAGCTGCAGGTCATTCACCAGGACATCGTCATGGGGGCTGGGGGTCTTCGCCGCTTCGGCGATCAGTTCGGCCAATGGCCGAGCCTGGAGCTGGTCGGCGATGCCCTGGCGAATCTGTTGCAGATACGGATCGCGCTTCTGGGCGTAGTCGGTCAGTTGGGCCTGCAGTGAGCGGGCCTGGGCCTTGCCCTCGCTCAGCAGCGTGCCCAGGCCTTGCTCCTCGACCCGCAACGCTGGCATGCCGAAGGTATTGCGGGCCTTGTCCAGCTGTTGCCGGTGCTGTGCCTGCAGTTGCTCGCGGGCTTCGCCGAGGGCCTGGCGCAGTGTCTCGTTGCGTGCCTGCATGCTCAGCAGGATCTGCTCGTTGGCGTAATTGACGCGAAAACCGACCCTGCGTGCGAGGTAGTTGTCGAACGCGCGCTGGAACAGACGCGGGCGGTACTGCTCGGTGCCGTAGTGGTTGGCCTTCAGGAAACGGTACAGCGGGTTGCTGTTGTAGCCTTGCAGCTTGCTGGCGCACTCGTCGCGGATTTCATCGTAGCTGGCATGGGCTTGCTGTTCGGCCTGGAGGGCTGCGTCCAGTTGCTCGCTCAGCTGACGCACGGCCGGATCCTGTTCGAGCAGGTCCTGCGACTGGCTGTCCAGGCGATCAAGGTTGCTACGCACCGCCCGCAGCGCTTCCAGCCTGCGGGCGATGAGCCCTTCGACGTCTTCGAGCTGCTGGGTGAGCGCGGCATGGGTTCGCTCGCGTTGTTCGAACAACTGCCGGGTCTGCAGGTCCCGCATCGGGTCGATCCTGAGCTGCAGGCTGGCAATGTCGGCCAGTTTCGAGCTGATCAGGTGTTCGAGCCGGGTTTGCTGTTCGGTTTCTGCATACAGCGCCCGTTCGGCCTCGCGCAGCTGTTGCTCGGCCTGGCGCGTATTGCTTTCGAGCGCATTGCCGAGGGCGGTCGGGGTCATGGCGTCACCATTCCAGGATCATGTCGGGAGCGGGGCTGGTGCGCTGGTTGAAGCGCAGGGTCAGGCTATTGGCCGGTTTTTCACCGATCAAGCGCTGGCTGATGTGGCCATCGTCGAGTTTGTCCTGGCGGACCCTGAGGTATTCCTCGTAGCTGACGCGCACGCCGAAGCGCTTGGCCCAACGAGTCGTGCCGTCCTCCACGCTGGTCACCGGGGCGAAGGCCGGCTTGCCGGTGCTGTCCAGCGGCTCGACGATCAAGTACCAGCTCTTGCCGCGCAGGCTGTTCTCGCTGCAACCGGTCTCTTCATAGCAGCGCTCCACGCCGGACTTGATACCGGGGCGATCGATCAGTTCGATCGTCAGGGGCTCGGCGGCGAAGTCCAGGTAGTCCTTCAGCGCTGCAAGTGTGTTGTCCGCCTTTTTCAACCGTAGCCTGGCAATGTCCTTCCCGACCGACTCGGCCCAGTTCGTCATATCCAGGCGCTCGGCCGCAGGCAATGGCATTGCCTTCAGGCGATCGAGCAAGTGGCGTTGGAGGTCGAGGCTGGCGTAGACGTGATCCACGCGATTGAGCCTTTTTCTGGCGCTTTCCAGATGCTTGCGCGGTGTCGACAGCTGCAGTTGCGCCATCTGGATGCGGGTCTGGAGCTGGGCGCGGTTTTCACGGGTGATCGGGTCCGGGCGATCCAGGGTGTAAGGCAGGTTGGTGCTGGGCAGCAGAGGGTCGATTTTCGCAACCAGCGCCGCCACCACGGGTTGCGGTTGTTGTTCCAGGCGCGCCTTCACCCGTTCAAGCCGTTGTCGTTGCACGGCAATGTCGTCGTTCAACTGCTCACCGATCCTGGCCAATCGGTCGGCGCTTTGCCCCACTTTCGTGTTCAGGGCCGTGTCTACCAGGTGGGCGATGCCCAGGCCAAGGGCGCAGGCCATTGCGCCGCACGCTGCCCAGATCATCAGCTTGCGGTGGGCCATGGCCAGGCGCGCCAGCAGGCGTTGCGCGAAGTTCAAGGTGGGGGCCTCGAACATCAGCCGGCGCGAGAAGAACGCACGCACGCCTTCCTCGACCTGGGCGTCCTCGTAGTGGATGCCGTTGCTCTGGTAGTAGGCGCGGATCCGCTCGGCCACCTCGGCGCGGCGCCGAGTCAGGTCAAGGTGGTCCTGCAGTTCCATGTCCCGGTGACGCAGTTCGTCGACCAGGGCCATGGCTCCCATCTGTTCGGAAAGTGAGACGGTCATTGGCGGCCTATCAGAAGCTGGCGGAGATGATGTGCTGGCTGGTGTCGGCCGGATTGTCGTAGGCGCCACCGACGAGGGCGCGACTGTCGAACTTGCGGGCCATGCTGTAGGCATCCTTGCTGCCGATGACCGGTTTATCGACGCGGCCCGTGGCCTGCTTGGCCTGCTGTGCTTGCAAGTACTGCGCGTGACTGACCTGTACGCCGAGGGTGTCGGTAAGTGCGATATCACCGGTGCGGCCGTTGGCGAGTGGCATCGTCACTACCTTGCCTTGCGGGTCGCGTGCCTGGAATGCCAGGAACCATGCCTTGCCGTCTTCGCTGTCTGGCTTGCACGCCGAGGTCTTGCGGCAGCGTTCGTAACCAGACATCTGGCCGGCGACGTCGGGGATGCGCAGTTGCAGTTTTGCCTCTGTGAAGTCGGCATACACCTGCAGCTCGCGCAGGGCCCGGATGGCTTTGGCCGGCCCATGGTCGGCCACCAGCGCGCCAGTGGAGCGGGCGAACGGCAGCAGCTTGGCGCGCACGTCATCCGGCAACGGCATGGCCTCCAGGCGGGCCATCAGCGCAGTGTATTGGTCCAGGTGAGCCTGGTGCGCGGCCCGGTCCGCCTCCGGCGTCCAGGCTGGCGCCGCCGTCCCCAGGCCGGTGTCGGTAGCCTTGGTGGCGGTGGCCGCTTGGCTGGGCGCGGCGGGTTGGAGCAGGTTCACCGCCAGCAGGGCGCCGCCCAGCAGCGCAATCCACACCAGCACCCAGGCCAGCAGGCTGCGGCGCAGGAACACGCCGGCCAGCAGCCGGCGAGGCCAGGCCAGCGTCGGCGCCTCGAACACCAGGCGGCGGGCGAAGAATTCGCGCACGCCCTGCTCGATCAGTTTGTCGTCGCAGGCGATGCCCTGGCGCTGGTAATAACCACGAATGCGTTCGGCGACTTCCGCGCGGCGCCGCGGCAGGTCCAGGTGCTCCTGCACCTGGCGCTGCTGTTGGCGCAGCTCGTCGACGAGGGCCATGGCCCCCATCTGTTCGCTGAGCGAGCCGTTGCTCATTGCGCGGCCTTGGTCAGCAAGGCGGCGAAGGCGCGCTTGGCATCTTCGACGGCGGTGGAGATTTCCAGCGCGGCCTTGCTCGATTCGGCGCGGTAGGTTTCGGTCAGGCCTTGCATGTCGCTCTGGAAGTCCAGGGTGGCCAGGGCCAGGGCGCGGACCGAGTCGACGCGAATGGTCGAGCCATAGCTGGCCTTGACCGCGGCGCCGAGCTGCTGGTTGCCGATTTCGCCCAGGGCTTCGAGGCCCTTGCTGATGCCGTCGGTGGTGGCGTTGAGGGTGTGGGTGGCCTCGGCCATGCCCTGGTTGGCGGTGAACGACACGGCCAGGCTGGTCAGCACCACTTCGTTGGTGGAGAAGAACGAGACCATGCGCTGGTACTGGCGCTCCTTGACCACGTGCACCTGGCTGATGCGGGCGAACACCAGTTCGGCGGTGTTGTAGCCGACCCGCAGGTCGTCGGCGATGTCCTTGACGATCTGGTAGCGCTTGTCTTCGTTCTGCAGGGCGCGCACCGCTTCGTCGCGTTGCAGCTCCAGCGCGGCGCGTTGGGCCGGCTCCTGGTTGGCGGCCGCGGCCACCGTGGCGTTTGCGGTGTCCAGGGCAGTGGTGCATTCCTGCAGCGCCTGGCCGGCGATGGCCAGCACCTGCTGGGCGTCCACTTCGGCGGTCTTCATGGCCAGGCGGAAGTCCATGTACGACTCGAGAATCAGGCCCTCGCGGGTGATCTGGTCGCTGGCGGCCTTGCACACATCCAGGTAGTGCTTGCGGATGTCCTCGAAACGGCTCGGGATCGAGCCGCGGCGCAGGTTCATCCAGGCCATGCTGAGGCGTTCGAGGGTGTCCAGGCGGCCATCGTCCATCCACGAGGCCATGGCCGACGCATCCTCGCGAATCGAGGTGAAGCTGTCGGTGATGTCCATGTAGCGGTGCGAGATGTCCATGCCGGCGATCTGCTCGCGCACGGTCTGGTTGAACACCGTGGCCTGTTGCAGCACGGCAGCGATACCGGTGACCCGCTGGTTGTCGTAATGGGCGACCTTGTCCAGCAGGACCATCACCGGCGCCTGTTGTGCCGGTTGGCCGAAGGTGATGCCGAGTTTGCGCAGGCCGTCGAGGGCGCGTTCCAGGTATTGGCTCATGGTTGTCCTTGCATGAGGGGGCGGTCGGAAAGGGTGGTGTCCGGGTTGCCGGGGAGCAGGCGCAGGGCGCTGATGGTGCCGAGCACGGTATTGAGCGTCTGGGCCCTGTTCATGTACTCGACGATCAGTTGCCCGTAGTTGGTGTCGTCGCGGTACTGATCGGCCAAGGGGTAGCGCAGCTGGCAGGGGCAGTCGTCCAGGCTGGTCTGGGTGTGGCAGTTGCAGTTGCAGTCGCTGGCGCAGCCGGCGTCGCCACGCAGGCGCCTGCCCAGCGCGGACTCCAAGGTGCATGCCTGTTCGTACACTTCCCTGGCCTGGCCGACGCGCTGGCTGGCGCTGTCCAGGCGCCGGCGCAGCTCGTCGAGCTCCTGCTGGAAGCGGGTGGCCTGCGGGGAGCCAATGGCTGCCCACTGGGCGAGCGCCTGGTTGAGGCTGTCGGTCTTGAGTTCGTACCTGAGCCAGCGCAGGGCATCCTGGCTGTCGCCGTCGGCGCATTGTTCGAGCAGGTCGATGTCCTGGCGCACCCGCTTGAGGTGCTGCTGGGCGGCGATCACCTGGCGTGCCAGGGTTTCGGTCTCCTGGCTGAGCGGGCCCAGGTCAGCGGCAGGCAGGCTGCTGCGCAGCAGTGCGGTCAGTTGCCGTTCGAGCTCGGCAATTTGCTGGTCACAGGCGGCCAGGCGGGTGGCGTCCTGTTCCAGCATGGCGAGCAACAGCTGTTCGTTCTGCCGGTTGCTGACGAAGTTGCACTGCCGGGCGAGCCAGTCGTCCATGCGCCGTGACAGTACATTGCGTCGGTAGTGTTGCGTGCCGTATTGGCGCAAGCGCAGGTAGGTATAGATCCGGTGCTGGCTGTAGGCCGCCAGTTTGCCGGTGCATTCATCCACCAACGGCTGGTGGTCGGCGGCGATGTGCTCGCGCTTTTGGCGGGCCTGTTGCAGTTGCTGCTGGCCCTGGCGCAGCGCAGGGTGCTGGCGCTGTTCGGCGAGTGCGCGGCTGTGACTGGCGACGAGCCGCTCCTGGGCCTGACGGAACAGGGCCAGTTGGTTGTCCAGGCTGGCGTTGGCCTGCTCCAGGCGAGTGAAGCCATCGTCTTCGCGGGCTTGGCGCTGTTCGAGGATCTGGCGAATCTGCGCAGCCTCGAAGGCGCTGTCGCCGATGTCATAGAGCTCACAGAGGATGCGGGCCTGCAGGTGCAGGTGCTGGTGGTGCAATTGCGCGCAGTTGCGCTGTTCGAGAGTCAGTCGGCGCAGGTAGTCGCGGCTGTTGTCTTCGGCGAGCGCTGCGAGGGAGCCAGGGGTCATGGGGCGAAGCATCCGTGTCCGAGTGTCTGTGTCGATACGTGAACGGATGAGTCCACTGGCCGTCATCCGTGATCGAAGCGGTGGAAGTTCGGCAGTATAACCATGATTGAAGGCAAAATGATGGCGTTGTCCGACGCACCTTGCTGGATATTCCGGGCATAAAAAAACCCGCATCCGAGGATGCGGGTTTGCAGGCGAGCAGGGCGGGTTTACGCCGCCTTGGCTTCCTGTTGGCTCAGGGAGCGGTTAAGCGCGCTGAACAGTGCCTTGAAGCTGGCGGTGGTGATGTTCTCGTCGATGCCCACGCCGTGCACCGGGCGACCGCCCGCAACGCGCAGCTCGATGTAGGCCGCGGCCTTGGCGTTGGTGCCGGCGCCGATGGCGTGCTCGTTGTAGTCCATGATTTCCACGGCTACCGGCAGGCCGGCCACCAGGGCTTCCAGGGCACCGTTGCCTTTACCGTGCCAGTGCAGGGTGGTCTCGCCTTCACCGGAGACTTCCACCTGCACGTGGCTGCTGCCGTTCTCTTCCTGCAGGCGGTGGCTGACCAACGCGTACGGCGCATTGGCTTGCAGGTATTCCTTTTGCAGCAGGGTGTAAATCTGCTTGGCGGTCATTTCCAGGCCCAGACGGTCGGTCTCACCCTGCACCACCTGGCTGAATTCGATCTGCATGCGGCGCGGCAGGCTGATGCCGTATTCCTGTTCGAGCAGGTAGGTGATGCCGCCCTTGCCCGACTGGCTGTTGACGCGGATCACCGCCTCGTAGCTGCGGCCGATGTCGGCCGGGTCGATCGGCAGGTACGGCACTTCCCACAGTTCGCCTTCCTGCTGCTTGGTGAAACCTTTGCGGATGGCGTCCTGGTGCGAGCCGGAGAAGGCGGTGTGGACCAGGTCGCCGACGTACGGGTGACGCGGGTGCACCGGCAACTGGTTGCACTCTTCGACGACCTTGCGCACGCCGTCGATGTCGGAGAAGTCCAACTGCGGGTCGATGCCCTGGGTGTAGAGGTTCAACGCCAGGGTCACCAGGTCGACGTTGCCGGTGCGCTCACCGTTGCCGAACAGGCAGCCTTCGGCACGGTCGGCGCCGGCCATCAGGCCCAGCTCGGTGGCGGCAATGCCGGTGCCGCGGTCGTTGTGGCAGTGCAGGCTGATGACCACGCTGTCGCGGCGGCTGACATTACGGCAGAACCATTCGATCTGGTCGGCGTAGATGTTCGGCGTGGCGACTTCGACGGTGGCCGGCAGGTTGAGGATGACCTTGTGCTCGGGGGTCGGGTTCCACACCTCGATCACTGCGTCGCACACCTCTTTGGCGAATTCCAGCTCGGTGGCGCTGAAGGTCTCTGGCGAGTACTGGAAGGTCCAGTGGGTTTCCGGCTGCTGGGCAGCGTACTTGACGAACAGCTTGGCGGCGTTGACCGCGATGTCCTTGACGCCCTGCTTGTCCTGGTTGAAGACGATGCGGCGGAACGACGGGCAGGTGGCGTTGTACAGGTGGACGATGGCCTTCTTGGCGCCGCGCAGGGATTCGAAGGTGCGGGCGATCAGGTCTTCACGGGCTTGAGTGAGCACCTGGATGGTGGTGTCGTCCGGGATGTGGCCGTCTTCGATCAGGGTGCGCACGAAGTCGAAGTCGGTTTGCGACGCGGACGGGAACGAGGCTTCGATTTCCTTCACGCCGACCTGCACCAGGGTCTTCCAGAACCGCAGCTTCTTCTCCGAATCCATCGGCTCGATCAGCGACTGGTTGCCATCACGCAGGTCGGAGCTGCACCAGATCGGCGCCTGGGTGATGGTTTTCGACGGCCAGGTGCGGTCGGGCAGGTCGATGGTCGGGAAGGCGCGGTATTTCTTCGAAGGGTCTTTGAGCATGGTCATGGAAGCAATCCTTTTATGTGCGGCCGAAATCGGGCCTGCCAAACGATAACGAGATGAAAAGGCGAGGCGACGCGATTCACCCTGGTAGTCGTGCACTGACCAGGCAGAGGCTGCGGTGTTGTCGGAGAAGGATGAGGGTGCTGAAGGTTTTCATGTGCTCAACCCTAACCAGTGGGGTGGGGGATGGCAAGGCTTCAGAAAAAATTGAGAGGAATGCTTAAAAAAACAGGATTGGCGAGATTTTATGGCTGGCTGTTGTTTGATTTGTTTGTATCGTTGCGCAGTATTTTTGGATGGCGCAAGACATGGGCGTTGCGGGTGGCAGTGCTGGCCTCTTCGCGGGTAAACCCGCTCCCACAGGTGTCACTGTGCCTGTGGGAGCGGGTTTACCCGCGAATGGGGGATGCCGATTTCAAGGCTGGAACGCACCAATGAAAATCGCCGGATCCACCCGCGCATCATTGAGGCTGACGTTCCAGTGCATGTGCGGCCCGGTGGCGCGCCCGGTCGAGCCCACCCGCCCGACCACCTCGCCACGGCGCAGCACCTGGCCTGGCTTAACGTCGATCTTCGACATGTGGCAGAACATGCTGATGAAACCCTGGCCATGGTCGACGAACACCGTGCGGCCATTGAAGAAGTAATCGCCCACCAGGATCACCTTGCCATTGGCCGGGGTCTTGATCGGCGTGCCGGCGGGCACGGCGAAGTCCAGCCCGGCGTGGGGATTGCGCTCTTCGCCATTGAAGAAGCGGCGCACGCCGAACTTGCTCGACAACGGGCCATTGACCGGTTTGTCGAGGATCAGGTTGCTCGGCAGCGCAGGGCTGAAGCTGCGGTAGGCCTTCACCTGCTCGGCCAGTTCGCGCTCGATGCGCTTGAGGTCGTCGGGCTCTGGGTTGACCTGGCGCTTGTTCTTCAGGGTGATGTGCTGCTCGGGGTACTTCTTGCTGCCGACGGTGAAGGGCAGGGTGCGGCTGCCCTGGGTGAGCACGGCGTTGCCGGGCTTCTGCGTCAGCGGGATGCCGACGATGGCCAGCCAGGTGTCCTGCTCCTTGACCACCAGCACCGGCTTGCCATCGAAGCGGGCGCTCGGGGCGCTGGCCGAAGGGCCAAGGTCGACCACCGCGACGCCGCCGGGCACCGGCTTGTCGAGGGTGCGAGTGATGTAGCTGGCCTGGGCTGCGGTGACCGGCAGCAGCAGGAACAGGGCGAGCAGGGGGGCGAACAGGCGGGGCATGTGTCAGTCCAGTAGCGAAAGGGTGACCGGAGTCTGGTGGTTGTCCTCGACCCGCACTTTGAGTTCGCCTTCATTGAGGCGTGCGGTCAGGCGCTGGCCGTTGTGGGTCTGGGCGGCGCTGCGAATGGCCTGGCCGCGCTCGTCGAGCAGGATGCTGTAGCCGCGGGCCAGGGTCGCCAGCGGGCTGACCACCTGCAGGGTCTGCAGTTGCGCCTGGAAGCGCTGGCGACGGTCCTTGAGCACTTCGCGCATGGCCCGTGGCAGGCGTTCGCCCAGGCTGTCCAGGCGTTGCTTGAGCAGCTTCAGCGAGCGGCCGGGGTGTTGCGCGGCCAGACGGGTGTCGAGACGGCCCAGGCGCTCATGGCGGCGTTGCAGGCTGAGCATGAAGGCGCGGCGCATGCGCATGTCCAGGTCATCCAGGCGCTGGGCCTGCTGGCGCAGGCGTTCGCCCGGGTGGCGCAGGCGCCGGGCCAGGCCTTCGACGCGCAGGCGGTCGTGGGCCAGGCGGTTCTGGATGCGCAGCAACAGGCGCCGCTGCAGGCTGTCGAGGCGCTGCTGCAGGCCGCTGCTGTCGGGGGCGAGCAGTTCGGCGGCGGCCGACGGGGTGGGGGCGCGCACGTCGGCGACGAAGTCGCTGATCGACACGTCGGTCTCATGGCCCACGGCACTGACGATGGGCGTCACGCAGGCCGCCACGGCGCGGGCAACGGCTTCTTCGTTGAAGCACCAGAGGTCTTCCAGCGAGCCACCGCCACGGGCCAGGATCAGCGCATCGAAGCCCTGGCGGTCGGCCAACTGCAGGGCGCGGACGATCTGCGCGATGGCCTCACGGCCTTGGACAGCGGTAGGGATGAGGTTCAGCTCGACCTGCGGCGCACGGCGACCGAACACGCTGATGATGTCGCGGATCACCGCGCCCGTGGGCGAAGTGATGATGCCGATGCGTTGCGGATGCACCGGCAAGGGTTGCTTGCGCTCGGTGCTGAACAGGCCTTCGGCGCCGAGTTTTTCCTTCAGGGCCTCGAAGGCCAGGCGCAGGGCGCCGTCACCGGCAGGTTCCACGGTGTCGAGGATCAGTTGGTAGTCGCCACGGCCTTCGAACAGCGAAACCTTGCCGCGCACCTTGACCGCCAGGCCGTCGCGCAGTGCCTGGCGCACGCGCAGGGCGTTCTGGCGGAACAATGCACAGCGAATCTGCGCGCCGCTGTCCTTGAGGGTGAAGTACATGTGGCCGGAGGCCGGGCGGGCGAGGTTGGAGATCTCGCCTTCCACCCAGACGCTGCGGAATACGTCTTCCAGCAGCACGCGGGCGCGGCCGTTGAGCTGGCTGACGGTGAGGACCTCGCGGTCCAGGCCGAGTCGTTCGAAGGGGTCTTTGATCATGGGGGCATGATAAGGGGGAGTGTGGGGGGATGCCA
>NZ_VZZR01000031.1:0-13175 GCF_009650555.1 Pseudomonas sp. EMN2 | reverse complement strand
GAGCTTGAAGCGCTCGGTGTACTTGCCCATAAATCCCCCAAGGGTTGGATTGGTGTCCAACTTCTTGGGGGCAGTCCATAATTGGCGTGGGAGCGGGCTTGCCCCGCGATGATTTTGACTCAGCCTGCCGCCGGCTCGGTCAACACCTGCCACATCGCCGGCCCACCCGCCGACTTGGCGACCGCTGCCAGGCGCTCGGCATGGGCTGCCAGCTCTTCGTCGGTGGGCAGGATCACCCGCCCCGGTGCGCGCCCGACAATCCGGCGGATCTCGCTGCCGGTATTGCCTTGCCCCTCGTCATCGCCTGCTGCGTCACCGGCCAGCGACAGGCTGGTCTGCCCACCGGTCATCGCCAGATAGACGTCGGCCAGCAGTTCCGAGTCGAGCAGTGCGCCGTGCAGATCACGGCCGGAGTTATCGATGCCGTAGCGTTTGCACAGGGCATCCAGGCTGTTGCGCTGCCCCGGGTGGCGCGAGCGCGCCATCATCAGGGTGTCGAGGATCGGGCAGTGTTGCGAGATATCGGCGCGGTCGTGCTGGCCCAGCAAGGCGAATTCGTTGTTGATGAAGCCAACGTCGAACGCCGCGTTGTGGATGACCAGGGTAGAGCCCTGGATGAATTCGAAGAACTCCTCGGCCACATCGGCGAAACGCGGCTTGCCGACCAGGAAGGCGTCGGTGATGCCGTGGACGTTGATCGCGCCTTCGTCGCTTTCGCGGTCGGGCTGCAGGTAGACGTGGAAATGCCGCCCGGTCAGGCGTCGGCCCACAACCTCGACACAGCCGATCTCGATGATGCGGTGACCGTCGGCCACTGGCATACCCGTGGTTTCGGTGTCGAGGATGATGAACCGTTGGTCTTGCTGCTGCTCCACGCGGGGGACTCCAACATGCGGTGCTTGAATTCAGGGCGGGAGTATACCGGAGTCGGGGCCGCGATGGGCTGCGCAGCAGCCCCAATCGGATCAACGCTTGGCGCGCAGTTCTTCGACGCCGCGGTTGGCCAGCTGGTCGGCCCGCTCGTTGCCCGGGTGGCCGATGTGCCCGCGCACCCACTTCCAGGTCACCTTGTGGCGGTTGACCTGCTCATCGAGGGCCATCCACAGGTCGGCGTTCTTCACCGGTTCCTTCGCGGCTGTCTTCCAGCCACGCTTCTTCCAGTTGACCATCCATTCGTTGATGCCCTTCATCACGTACTGCGAGTCGGTGGTCAGCACCACCGCGCATTCACGCTTGAGCGCCTTCAACCCTTCGATCGCGGCCATCAGCTCCATGCGGTTGTTGGTGGTTTCGCGCTCGCCGCCCCACAACTCCTTCTCGACGCCCTTGAACACCATCAGCACGCCCCAGCCGCCCGGGCCAGGGTTGCCTTTGCAGGCACCATCGGTGTAGATCTCGACGATTTCGCTTTCGCTCATGTACCACTCATCTTCAATGCTTTTCGATATCGGGGTTGCTGGCGTTACGGTTGACCTTGGCCAGCGGCAGCGGCAAAAGCTTGCCCATGGGCTCGCGGCGCTCCTGGCGCAGTGGCCGCAGGCCGACCATGATCTTGCGTGCTACCAGCAGGTAGACACCGCCACCGGCCGTCTGCCAGCCACCGGCGATGCGCTCCCAGCCAGCCAGGCGTTGCTGCCAGGCCGCCGAGGCAAGCGGCGGACGATAGCACCCGAAACGGCGTTTCTCCAGCGCGAAGCCCAGCAGGTTGAGCCAGTCGCCAACCCGCGACGGTGGGATGCAGCGCGCCTTGCGCAAGGCGCCGTGGCTGAAGAAATGGCGCATGCCCCAGCTGCTCCAGGGGTTGATACCGACGATCAGCAAATGGCCGCCGGGGCGCACCGCACTGGCCGCTTCGCGCAGCAGCCCGTGGGGCGACAGGCTGAAGTCCAGGCCATGCTGAAGTACCACCACGTCCGCGGCGTGCTCCGACAGCGGCCAGGCCTGCTCCTCGCAGATGATCTCGACCCCCGGCAGCGGCGCGCCCAGGCGCACGTTGCGTTGCACCTGCGGGGCATTGGGCGGAGCGTCGGCACCGGGGCCGTAATGCACCAGATAGCCGCCGAAGAAGCGGCCGAGCTCTTGTTCGAGCAGTTTCTGTTCTTCCTCGAGCATCAATTGCCCGAGCGGCCCGTTGAACCACTCGCGGGCCAGGCTGATCAGCTCAACCCACTCGGGGTCGGCCTGGGCGAAGGCTTGGTCGGTCATTGCGTTCTCCCTCGAAGGTTCTCCGGCCACGCCATCGCGGCTAAGATGCCTTCAATGTCCAGGCTTGGCGATACGGATCCGCACCATGATACAGATCGATGCCCTACCCGCTTTCTCCGACAACTACATCTGGTTGTTACAGGATACTGCCAATCGCCGCTGCGCGGTGGTCGACCCCGGTGATGCCGGGCCGGTGCAGGCCTGGCTCGACGCGCACCCAGGCTGGACACTGACGGACATCCTCGTCACCCACCATCATCACGACCACGTCGGTGGCGTCGAAACGCTGAAGAAGGCCACCGGCGCCCGCGTCTGCGGCCCTGCCCACGAACGCATCCCGGCCCGCGACCTGGCCCTGGAGGACAACGCCCGCGTGCAGGTGCTGGGGCTCGACTTCGAGGTGCTGGCCATGCCCGGCCACACCCTTGGGCACATCGCCTATTACACTGCGCAACCGGCCACGCCGCTACTGTTCTGTGGCGACACCCTGTTCGCCGCCGGTTGTGGCCGCCTGTTCGAAGGCACCCCCGAGCAGATGCACCATTCATTGCAGCGCCTGGCCGCCCTGCCCGCTGCCACCCAGGTGTACTGCACCCACGAATACACCCTGAGCAACCTGCGCTTCGCCCGCGCCGTAGAGCCGCACAACGCGCAGGTTCTGCAGCGGTTCGAAGACGTTACCCGGCTGCGCGCCGACAATCGCATCAGCTTGCCCTCGACCATCGGCCTGGAGCGCCAGACCAACCCGTTTTTGCGCACCGCTGAAACATCCGTTAAAGAAAAAGCAGACGAATGGAAGGGTCTTTCAAACCCCACCCAAGCCACTGTTTTTGCTGCCTTGAGGTCTTGGAAGGACGTGTTCTGATAACCCTAAGATATATCGCGATACAGGTACAAAGGTTGACCCGGCCGGGACCGGTTTCTAGAATCGCCGAACTTTTTTGCCCGGATAACTGTCCCAGCCGATGCCTTCCACTAGCCGCAGAACCTCTCATTCGGTCGCCCTGACGCGACTGGCCCAGATCAGTGCACTGGCGCTGGCCGCCACCCTGGTCGGCTGCCAGAGCACCCGTCAGCTCGACGAATCCGACAGCGTTCGCGCGCACAATTACCAGGCGCGGATCAAGCACAAGCCCGCCCCGGTGCTGGTCAAGCCGAAGGAGCAAGCCCCGCAGGACGTCTGGGAGCGCATGCGCCAGGGCTTCGCCCTGCAGGACAACGTCGACGTCAACCCGCGCATCGAGCAGCAGCGCCTGTGGTTCGCCAGCAACCCGTCGTTCCTCGAGAACGCCGGCGAGCGTGGCAGCCTCTACCTGCACTACATCGTCGAGCGTCTTGAAGAGCGTGACATGCCGCTGGAGCTGGCCCTGCTGCCGGCCATCGAGAGCGCGTACAACCCGATGGCCTACTCCCGCGCGCACGCCGCCGGCATGTGGCAGTTCATCCCGTCCACCGGGCGCCACTTCAACCTGCGCCAGACCAACTTCTACGATGGCCGCCGCGACATCACCGCATCGACCAACGCCGCGCTGGATTACCTGAACCGCCTGCACGACATGTTCAACGGCGACTGGCTGCTGGCCCTGGCGGCCTACAACGCCGGCGAAGGCACCGTCAGCCGCGCCATCGAGCGCAACGAACGCCTTGGCCTGCCCACCGACTACTGGAACCTGCCGCTGCCGCAGGAAACCCGCGACTACGTGCCCAAGCTGCTGGCCCTGTCGCAGGTGGTCAACACCCCGCAAGCCTATGGCGTCAACCTCAACCCGATTGCCAACGAACCCTACTTCGAAGCCGTCGCCATCAGCGAGCGCCTCGACCTGTCGCGGGTCGCCGCCTTCGCCGACATCGACGAGGACGAGCTGATCCAGCTCAACCCGGCGTTCAAGAAACGCATGACCGTGGACGGCCCCAAGCAACTGCTGGTGCCCACCGCCAAAGCGCAGTTGCTGACGGATCGCATGTCCAACCTCAAGCCCGAGGAACTGGTCAGCCTGCAACCGAACAAGGCCGTGTTCAATGCGGCCCTGGCCGAGGCCAAGGCGCCGGCGGCGCGCAGCTACCGGGTCAAGCGCGGTGACAACCTGGCCAGCATCGCCAAGGCCAACCGGGTATCGGTCAAGCAGCTGCAGGGCTGGAACAAGTTGCGCGGCAACAGCCTCAAGGTCGGCCAGGTATTGGCCCTGCGTGGTGGCAGCGCACCGAGCGCCGCCGCCAACCGGGTAGCCGACTCGAAGCAGCGCTCCACCCAGTACAAGGTGCGCAAGGGCGACTCGTACTACCTGGTGGCCAAGCGCTTCAATGTCGAAATGCAGCACCTCAAGCGCTGGAACCCGCGCAGCGGCCACGCGCTCAAGCCAGGGCAGACGCTGACCGTTTACCTGGCGCGTTGAACCACAACGTCGAAGCCAGCGCCCCACCCTGTGGGAGCGGGTTTACCCGCGAAGAAGGCTCTGCGGTGCCTGGCACCGGCTTGGCCGGTGTTCGCGGGTAAACCCGCTCCCACAGGGGACTTCATTTGCTCCAAGGACGACCCTTTTTCCTGCCAAGACAAGCTGTTACTGTACCCCGACCAAAGCCCAACGCCTTCTGGATCGGATGCCGACTTGATACGTCCCCTCCTGCTGTCCCTCAGCCTGGCCTTGAGCTTCCCCGCCGTCGCGATGGTGAGCGAAAGCCACGGATACGCGCAGTTCGGCACGCTCAAGTACCCGGCCACCTTCACCCACTTCGACTGGGTCAACCCGCAAGCCCCTAAAGGCGGCACCTTGCGGGCCATGGCATTCGGCACCTTCGACACGCTCAACCCCTATACCTTCAAGGGCTCGAGCCCGGTCACCACGCCCAACTTCCTGCAATACGGCATCAGCGAGCTCAACGAGCCACTGATGGTCGGCACCGGCATGTACGACCCCTCCGGCGACGAACCCACGTCAAGCTACGGCCTGATCGCCCGCAGCGTCGAGTACAGCGAGGACCGCAGCTGGGTGGTGTTCAACCTGCGCCCCGAGGCCCACTTCCATGACGGCACGCCGATCACCTCGGCCGACGTCGCCTTCAGCTACCGCACCCTGCTCAAGGATGGCCACCCGATCTATCGCACCAACCTGCAGGAAGTGCAGCGCGTCGACATCCTCGGCCCTTTGCGCATCCGCTTCGTGTTCAAGCGCGCCGGCAACCCGTTGCTGATCCTGCGCCTGGGCGAGATGCCGGTGCTGCCCAAGCATTACTGGCAAAACCGCGATTTCAAGGCCACCACCTTCGAGCCACCACTGGGCAGCGGCCCGTACCGCATCACCGAGGTGCAGCCTGGCCGGCGCCTGGTGTTCGAGCGGGTGAAGGACTACTGGGGCAAGGACCTGGCGGTCAACCGCGGCAAGTACAACTTCAAGCGCGTCGAATACGAGTTCTACCGCGACGCCACCGTGGCCTTCGAAGCGTTCAAGGCCGGCGAGTTCGACATCTATATCGAGCACCAGGCCAAGAACTGGGCCAACGGCTACAACTTCCCCGCCGTGCGCCGGGGCCAGGTGATCAAGGCGCAGATCCCGCACCAGATCCCCACGCAAACCCAGGGCCTGTTCATGAACAGCCGCCGCGCCACCTTCGCCGACCCGCGGGTACGCCAGGCGCTGGGCCTGATGCTGGACTTCGAGTGGACCAACCGTGCGCTGTTCAGCAGCGCCTACCGCCGCGCCACCAGCTATTACCCCAACAGCGAGTTCGCCGCCAGCGGCCTGCCCACCGGCAAGGAATGGCTGCTGCTCAAGCCGTTCCGCGACCAACTGCCGGAAAAGCTGTTCACCGAGCCCTACCAGGTCAGCCACACCGATGGTCGCGGCATCAGCCGCCAGACCCTGCGCCAGGCCCTCGATCTGTTCGCCCAGGCCGGCTGGAAGCTCAACGGCCAGCGCCTGGTGAACAGCAAGGGCCAGCAGCTGCGCATGGAACTGCTGCTGGTGAACCCGAACCTCGAACGTATCCTGCAACCTTATGTCGAAAATCTGGCCAGCATCGGCATCGATGCGCGCTTGCGCACCGTCGACCGCGCCCAGTACAAACAACGGCTCGACCAGTTCGATTTCGACATGATCCTGATGACCCTCAACCAGACCCTGAGCCCCGGCCTCGAACAGTGGCTGTACTTCCACTCAAGCCAGGCCACGACCAAGGGCAGCAAGAACTATGCTGGCGTGAAGGACCCGGTGGTCGACCACCTGCTCGACACCCTGCTCGCCGCCCGCACCCGCGATGACCAGATCGCCGCCGCCCGGGCCCTGGACCGCGTGCTCTCATGGCAGTACTACATGATCCCCAACTGGTACCTGGACAACCATCGCCTGGCCTACCGCAACCGGCTGGCCTTCGTCACCACGCCGCCCTACACCCTCGGGCTGAACAGCTGGTGGATCAAGAAGACTTCGGAGAAAGCCAAATGACCCCGACCCTGCGCCTGGCCTGCAGCCTGCTGCTGGCCTGCCTCACGCTCCCGGCCATGGCCGCCCCGCAACACGCCCTGACCCTGTATGACGAAGCGCCGAAATACCCGGCCAACTTCAAGCATTTCGACTTCGTCAACCCGGATGCGCCCAAGGGCGGCACGTTCCGCCAGTCCAGCTTCGGCGGCTTCGACAGCCTCAACCCGTTCATCAACAAGGGCGTGCCCGCCGACAACGTCGGCAGCATCTACGACACCCTGATGCGCCAGAGCCTGGACGAACCCTTCACCGAGTACGGCCTGGTGGCCGGCAAGATCGAAAAAGCCCCCGACAACAGCTGGGTGCGCTTCTACCTGCGCCCCGAAGCGCGCTTCCACGACGGCCACCCGATGCGCGCCGAAGACGTGGTGTTCACCTTCAACGCCCTGATCAAGGACGGCGCGCCGTTGTACCGCCAGTACTACGCCGACGTCGCCGAGGTGGTCGCCGAAGACCCGCTCAAGGTGCTGTTTAAGTTCAAGCACACCAACAACCGCGAGCTGCCGCTGATCCTCGGCCAACTGCCGGTGCTGCCCAAGCACTGGTATGAAAACCGTGATTTCAACCGCGGCAACCTGGAAATCCCCCTGGGCAGCGGCCCCTACAAGGTCGCCGACGTGAAGGCCGGCCGCTCGATCCGCTACGAGCGGGTCAAGGACTACTGGGCCAAGGACCTGCCGATCAACCGCGGCTTCTACAACTTCGACGTGATGACCTTCGACTCCTACCGTGACAACACCGTCGCCCTCGAAGCGCTCAAGGCCGGCCAGTTCGACTACGGCCTGGAAGTCAGTGCGAAGAACTGGGCCACCGCCTACGACGTGCCCGCGGTGCGTGATGGCCGGCTGATCAAGGAAGAGCTGCCCAACGGCACCCCCGTCGGCATGCAGGGCTTCATCTTCAACCTGCGCAAGCCGGTGTTCCAGGATGTGCGGGTGCGCCAGGCGCTGAGCTTGCTGCTGGACTTCGAGTGGACCAACAAGCAGCTGTTCAATGGTGCCTACCTGCGTACCGGCAGCTACTTCGAGAACTCGGACATGGCCGCCCAGGGCCTGCCCTCCCCGGCCGAACTGAAAATCCTCGAACCGCTGCGCGGCAAAGTCCCCGATCAAGTGTTCAGCGAGGCCTTCCACAACCCCGTCACCGACGGCAGCGGCATGATCCGCGAACAGCAGCGCCAGGCCTACAAGCTGCTGCAAGAGGCCGGTTGGAAAATCGTCGACGACAAGATGGTCGACAAGGACGGCAAGCCGCTGGTCATCGAGTTCCTGCTGGCCCAGACCCAGTTCGAGCGCATCCTGCTGCCGTTCAAGCGCAACCTCGCCGACCTCGGCATCGAGCTGAACATCCGCCGCGTCGACGTTTCGCAATACATCAACCGCCTGCGCTCGCGCGACTACGACATGATCGTCGGCGGTTTCTCGCAATCCAATTCGCCCGGCAACGAGCAGCGCGAGTACTGGTCCAGCGCCGCCGCCGACAACCCCGGCAGCCGCAACTTCATCGGCCTGCGCGACCCGGCCATCGACCAGCTGGTGGAGCAGTTGATCAACGCCGATTCGCGCCAGAGCCTGATCGACCACACCCGCGCCCTCGACCGCGTATTGCTGTGGGGTTACTACGTGATCCCCAACTGGCACATCAAGACCTGGCGCGTGGCCTACTGGAACCACATCGGCCACCCGCAGGTGCCACCCAAGTACGACATCGGCATCGACACCTGGTGGATCAAGCCAGGCGTCACCCCCGCGGTGACCGACGCCCCGGCACAAGAGGCCCAATGACATGCTGGCCTATATCCTGCGCCGCCTGCTGCTGATCATCCCCACCCTGTTCGGCATCCTGATCATCAACTTCATCATCGTCCAGGCCGCCCCCGGCGGCCCGGTCGAGCAGATGATCGCCAAGCTCGAAGGCTTCGAAGGCGCCACCAGCCGCATCGCCGGCGGCGGTGCCGAAGTGTCGGTGGCCGGTTCCAACTACCGCGGCGCGCAAGGCCTGGACCCGGCCCTGATCGCCGAGATCGAGCGCATGTACGGCTTCGACAAATCCGCGCCCGAACGGCTGTGGATCATGGTCAAGAACTACGCCCAGCTCGACTTCGGCAACAGCTTCTTCCGCGACGCCAAGGTCATCGACCTGATCATCGAGAAGATGCCCGTGTCGATCTCCCTGGGCCTGTGGAGCACGCTGATCATGTACCTGGTGTCGATCCCGCTGGGGATCGCCAAGGCCGTGCGCCACGGCAGCCATTTCGACGTGTGGACCAGCTCGGCCATCGTCGTCGGCTACGCCATCCCCGCGTTCCTGTTCGCCATCCTGCTGATCGTGCTGTTTGCCGGCGGCAGCTATTTCGACTGGTTCCCGCTGCGTGGCCTTACCTCCAACAACTTCGACGAGCTGTCCACCACCGGCAAGGTCCTGGACTACTTCTGGCACCTGGTGCTGCCCATCACCGCGCTGGTGATCGGCAACTTCGCCACCATGACCCTACTGACCAAGAACAGCTTCCTCGACGAGATCAACAAGCAGTACGTGGTCACCGCCAAGGCCAAGGGCCTGAGCCGCACCCGCGTGCTGTACGGCCACGTGTTCCGCAACGCCATGCTGCTGGTGATCGCCGGCTTCCCCTCGGCGTTCATCGGCATCTTCTTCACCGGCTCGCTGTTGATCGAGGTGATCTTCAGCCTCGACGGCCTGGGCCTGATGAGCTTCGAAGCGGCGATCAACCGCGACTACCCGGTGGTGTTCGGCACCCTGTTCATCTTCACCCTGCTGGGGCTGTTGGTGAAGCTGATCGGCGACCTCACCTACACCCTGGTCGATCCGCGTATCGACTTTGCCAGCCGGGAGCACTGACATGGCCCTCTCCCCCCTCAACCGCCGGCGCTTCGAGCGCTTCAAGGCCAACCGCCGCGGCTGGTGGTCGCTGTGGATCTTCGTGGTGCTGTTCGGCCTGAGCCTGGGCGCCGAGCTGATCGCCAACGACAAGCCGGTGGCGGTGCGCTACGACGGGCAGTGGCACTTCCCCGCCTTCAAACGCTACCCCGAGACCACCTTCGGCGGCGAGTTCCCGCTGGAGGCCAACTACAAGAGCCCGTACATCCGCGAGCTGCTGGCCAAGAAAGACGCCTTCGTGCTGTGGGCGCCGATCCCGTTCAGCTACCAGAGCATCAACTACGACCTCAAGGTGCCCGCCCCCGCGCCGCCCTCGGCCGACAACCTGCTGGGCACCGACGACCAGGGCCGCGACGTGCTGGCCCGGGTGATCTACGGCTTTCGCATCTCGGTGCTGTTCGCCCTGACCCTGACCCTCGCCAGCTCCATCGTCGGCGTCATCGCCGGCGCCCTGCAGGGCTTCTATGGCGGCTGGGTCGATTTGGCCGGCCAGCGCTTTCTGGAGATCTGGTCCGGCCTGCCGGTGCTGTACCTGCTGATCATCCTGGCCAGCTTCGTGCAGCCCAACTTCTGGTGGCTGCTGGGCATCATGCTGCTGTTCTCGTGGATGAGCCTGGTGGACGTGGTGCGCGCCGAGTTCCTGCGCGGCCGCAACCTCGAGTACGTGCGCGCCGCCCGCGCCCTGGGGATGCGCAACGGCCCGATCATGTACCGGCACATCCTGCCCAACGCCATGATCTCGACCATGACCTTCATGCCGTTCATCCTCACCGGCGCCATCGGCACCCTCACCGCCCTCGACTTCCTCGGCTTCGGCCTGCCCGCAGGCTCGCCGTCGCTGGGCGAGCTGGTGGCCCAGGGCAAGTCCAACCTGCAAGCGCCGTGGCTGGGCATCAGCGCCTTCGCCGTGCTGGCGGTGATGCTGAGCCTGCTGGTATTTATCGGCGAGTCCGCCCGCGATGCCTTCGACCCAAGGAAATGACATGAGCCAAGACACCCTGATCGAAGTGCGCGACCTGGCCGTGGAGTTCGTTACCGGCGACCAGGTCAACCGTGTGGTCGATGGCATCAGCTTCGACATCCGCAAAGGCGAAACCCTGGCCCTGGTGGGCGAGAGCGGCTCGGGCAAATCCGTCACCGCCCACTCGATCCTGCGCCTGCTGCCCTACCCCCTGGCCCGGCATCCGTCCGGCAGCATCCAGTACGACGGCAAGGACCTGCTGCACCTGGGCGAAAAGCCCATGCAGCGCATCCGCGGCGACCGTATCGCGATGATCTTCCAGGAGCCGATGACCTCGCTGAACCCGCTGCACAGCATCGAAAAGCAGATCAACGAAATCCTCCTGCTGCACAAAGGCCTCACCGGCAAGCAAGCCACTGCGCGCACCCTGGAGCTGCTGGAACTGGTCGGCATCCCCGAACCGCGCAAGCGCTTGAAGGCCCTGCCCCACGAGCTGTCCGGCGGCCAGCGCCAGCGCGTGATGATCGCCATGGCCCTGGCCAACGAACCCGAACTGCTGATTGCCGACGAGCCCACCACGGCGCTCGACGTGACCGTGCAGTTGAAGATCCTCGACTTGCTCAAGGAGCTGCAGGCGCGCCTGGGCATGGCCCTGTTGCTGATCAGCCACGACCTCAACCTGGTGCGCCGCATCGCCAACCGCGTGTGCGTGATGCAGTGCGGCAAGATCGTCGAACAGGCCGATTGCGCCACGCTGTTCAGCAAGCCACAGCATCCGTATACGCAGATGCTGATCAATGCCGAACCCAGCGGCGCGCCGGCAGCGAACGCCGAAGGGGCGCCGTTGCTGGAGGTGAAGGATTTGAAGGTGTGGTTCCCGATCAAGAAGGGGCTGCTGCGCCGCACCGTGGACCATGTGAAGGCCGTGGATGGGGTGAACTTCAGCCTGCCCCAGGGCCAGACCCTGGGCATTGTTGGCGAGAGTGGGTCCGGCAAGTCCACTCTGGGCTTGGCCATCTTGCGGTTGATTTCCAGCCAGGGCGGCATTCGCTTCCATGGGCAGAACCTGGAAGGGTTGAACCAGAAGGAAGTGCGGCCGCTGCGGCGGGAAATGCAGGTGGTGTTCCAGGACCCCTTCGGCAGCCTGAGCCCGCGCATGTGCGTGGCGGATATCGTTGGCGAGGGATTGCGGATTCACAAGATCGGCACGCCGGCCGAGCAGGAAGCGGCGATTGTGGCGGCGCTGGAAGAAGTGGGGCTGGATCCGCGGACGCGGCATCGGTATCCCCATGAGTTCTCCGGTGGGCAGCGGCAGCGGATCGCGATTGCTCGGGCGTTGGTGTTGAAGCCTGCTTTGATTCTGTTGGATGAGCCGACGTCGGCGCTGGACCGGACGGTGCAGCGGCAGGTGGTGGAGCTTTTGCGGAAATTGCAGGTTAAGTACAACCTGACGTACCTGTTTATCAGTCACGACCTGGCGGTGGTGAAAGCGTTGAGTCATCAGTTGATGGTGATCAAGCATGGGCAGGTGGTGGAGCAAGGGGATGCGCAGGCCATCTTTCATGAGCCCAAGCATAGGTATACGCGGCAGTTGTTGGAGGCGGCGTTTTTGGGGACGACGTCGGTTGCCTGAAGCTGGCCCCTTTCAAGAACCACGGTCCTGCTCAAAATCTAAATAGCTGGCGCGATCCCTGTGGGAGCGGCTTTAGCCGCGAACACCGGCGTAGCCGGTGCCAGTCACCGCGTCGCTTGTTTCGCGGCTAAAGCCGCTCCCACAGGAATCGCGTGTAACGGGCCGGCCAATATCAATGCAATATCTGCAACTGCTGACTTTGCTATCCGTCACCAAGAATCAGATTAAAGCCCTTACTTGTAGTCCATTTCCCAAACATACTCTTGCCGCCTTTTTTCCGTTGCGGTCGCCCTGGCAGGCCCCTAGTCTCGGCGAGTCGCTGAGTTCAGCGATCGACTTTGACAGGTCGCGACGGTATTAAGCCTACGGCTAGCCTTCAATGGTGGCTGTACGTGCGGGCACGCTTGCGTGCGCCGGAACTTTGCTTATTCCGCCGGTCTGTCAACCCACGTACAGCTGCCACCCTTCTGTTTGACAGCAGTCAGGTGACCGCCCTTTTAAAGGAATAAGGTCATGTTGAAGATTGTCCCCGATCCACCCCACAACCATCACTCTCTCGAAGACACCCTCCTCCAGGCCGCGGAATACGCCTTGTGCGCACAGGCTGTGGCGCAACAGGCCATTTCGGTCCCGCCCAAGCCGCCCGCGTCAGTTCTGATCATGGCTTTGATGCATGAGATCGAGGCCCTGCGTGTGCTGCTCGAGTCGGCGTTGATTCAGGTGCAGATGTCGCAGATGGAGCGCCGGGCGTTCCACTAGGTCGTAGGTCTTATGTCGCCTGGGCTGACGCTATCGCGGGGCAAGTCGCATCGGCGCACCGCCGCTCCCACGCAACCCCGAGCCCGCAGGGTAATGCCTGCATTCGTGGGTGCGGCGGTGCGCCGATGCGACTTGACCCGCGATAGGGCCCGCCCAGGCACCGATCATTTCAGGGAGAGTGAGCAATGAACACAGACGACACCACGCCCCGCACCACTGCGGGCAAAACCAAGTTCTACCA